>NZ_JAWLDS010000003.1:79256-94559 GCF_041686535.1 Aquicoccus sp.
ATCTGCCGGTCGATCTGGTCCAACTCTTCGGGTTTGCTGTCCACTTCCATGCGCAGACGGCTCGATGCCTCATCGACCAGGTCGATCGCCTTGTCCGGCAAGAATCGGTCAGTGATATAACGATGCGAAAGCTGTGCCGCCGCGACAAGCGCACTGTCGGAAATTCGTACGCCGTGGTGCAGCTCGTACTTCTCCTTGATGCCGCGCAGGATCGAGATCGTGTCCTCGACCGTGGGTTCCTCGACGATCAGCGGCTGGAAACGACGGGCAAGGGCCGCGTCCTTCTCAACGTATTTCCGGTATTCATCCAGCGTCGTGGCACCGATGCAGTGCAACTCTCCGCGCGCCAGTGCCGGTTTGATCAGGTTGGCCGCGTCCATCGCACCATCCGTCTTGCCCGCACCGACCAGCGTGTGCATCTCGTCGATGAACAGGACGATCTCGCCCGCGGCTGCGGTAATTTCGTTCAGCACCGCCTTGAGCCGCTCCTCGAATTCGCCGCGATACTTGGCCCCGGCGATGAGCGCACCCATGTCGAGCGCGAGGAGCTTCTTGTTTCGCAGGGATTCCGGCACATCACCATTGATGATGCGCAGGGCCATGCCTTCTGCAATGGCCGTCTTGCCCACACCCGGCTCACCGATGAGAACTGGGTTGTTCTTGGTCCGACGCGACAGAACCTGCATCGTGCGGCGGATCTCCTCGTCGCGTCCGATGATCGGGTCAATCTTGCCCTCGCGCGCTGCCTCGGTCAGGTCGCGCGCGTACTTCTTGAGGGCATCATACCCTTCTTCGGCGCTCGCACTGTCGGCGGTGCGACCCTTTCTGATATCTTCGATTGCTGCGTTCAGAGCCTGCGCATTGACTGCACCAGCCTCAAGCGCCTCGCGGGCCTTAGATTTCACCATGTTGAGCGCCATCAACATGCGTTCGACAGCAACGAAACTGTCGCCGGCCTTTTGCGCGAGTTTTTCAGCCTCGCCCAGAACCTTGGCAAACTGCCCGTCCATGTAGATCTGGCCGGCATCGCCCGACACCTTGGGTTGCTTTTCCACGGCCAGATCGACCGCCTGACGCACACGTTCGGGCGCGCCCCCCGCACGCTTGATCAGATTGGCCGCAAGCCCCTGATCATCGTCCATTAATGCCTTCAGAAGGTGTTCGGGAACGAGCCGCTGATGGTCTTCTCGCATTGCGATCGTTTGTGCCGCTTGAATAAAACCGCGCGACCGCTCGGTGAACTTGTCCAAGTTCATGTCATTTCTCCTTTTCCAAGCCTTCCCATTTCGCCCACCCTCGACCGAGGCATGGGGCTGTCGGGAACCTCACGGTGTAAATGGGTTGGGTTTTGCGGAGCTTCAAGTGGGATGTGTGGATTCTCCTACGGGTCTACACCCTTCTGTGAAGCCCTCTGGTAGATGTCATGTTTGACGCCCGAGTTCTCCGACGAATGGCTGCACGTTAGCGAACAAGTATCGCGCAGGAGGGGCTCTGGATGGCCTAGATGGCTTTCGAAGCCATGGCCGCTGTCAGCCCTTTCGTTATCGCAACTTTCGCTCCGCCACCCGCATCGCTCACCACCTGATCGCAGATCAGATCCGGCCCGTGGCCGAGAGCATGATGGCCAAGGGTCGCGTGGCCTTCATTTCGTTAAGCATGATTACCGCGCTTGCCGTAAGAGGCACGGCAAGAATCGCGCCAGCCAGCCCCCACAACGTGCTCCAAAACGCGAGCGCGAGAAGCACAACGAACGGGCTTAGGTTGAAGGCCCGGCCCATCATCCGCGGTTCAAGATAGCCGGCAACAAAAACCTGCGCTGCGGTCAGGGTCACCAGAACCACGCTGGCCATCCAAATCGTGCCGAACTGCGCCAGGCTCAGCAAGACAGGAAAGACCACCCCGATCAGCGATCCGATATAAGGAATATAGTTGAGAAAGGCGATCAGCACGGCCCAGAACAGGGCAAACTCGATCCCCAGAACCAGCATGATCACGAAGGACATGGCTCCGAGGATGATGTTCACCACGGTCTTGACGAACAGGTAACCGCCGATCCGGTCGTTGATACGGTCAAGCATTTCAAGGGCCTTCCGCCCCTGGGTTTCGCCACCCATGGCAAGAAAGAGCTTTTGCGCCATGACGCCGCGTTCAGCCATGAAGAAGGCGGCATATAGAACCACCAAGAACAACGTCACCCCGAAAGAGCGCAGCGACAGAAGCGCAGGTGCAATCCACCCGCGCATGTCGATCTCGTCCAATGTCACACGCCGCAGATTTGCCCATGTCGGCTCATCTACAACACCCAGCAGCCCTGCAGCGCGAGTTGCCAGGGCATCGAGGTTTTCTTCATAACGGGTGAGCGCCGATGCCACCTGAGCGAGGTTGTTGATTACAAGAACGAACAACAGCGAGACGCCAAGGGCGAAGGCTATCAGAACGATTGTTCGGCGCACCCAGCCCGGAAAGCGCCCCAGAACCGGCAAAAGCTCCATCGCGGTCGCGGCAGTTGAAAGGATATAGACCGAGATCAACGCCGCGATCACCGGCAACAGCACGGGCTGTCCGACCCACAATAGCCAGCCCAGCATGATCGCAAAGGCGGTCGCGTATGTTATGCTTCTTATCTGCACGATCGTTGTTTCGGGTCTTACCTCATTGTTTGCCGAAACGGCCATCCGTATTTCTTGACACTCAAATATCAAACCTGCTTCAAAATGATAATGCAATCCCGGTAAGTTCCCAGCCTCTTTTGGGCGCACACTGCCAAGTGGCTTCACGGGAAACCGGCCGCGCCGGTGATTATCCCGGTCGGTTTTCGGCATCACAAGCAGCGCCAGAACAACCACGGTCATTCGTACGTAACTGTATCCGGTTTTCATCCCGTCCCAGTTCTTTCCCATCCGTCAAGCACGCGCGTTGAGCGCCGTTCGACTGGCCGTGTCGGCTTGTCGTGGTTGTGCCCAAGCACTATGAAGCCACAAACCGATGACGGAGTGAGAAATGCCCGCCGACACGACCGGACCCACCGCCGATGATCGGCTGATCGTCGCGCTTGACCTACCCAACGCGCTTGAAGGACTCCAACTTGCAGAGGCGCTCGGCAACAGAGTCTCGTTCTACAAGATCGGGCTGGGCATGCTCACGACAGGCGGGCTTGCTCTTGCTGGCGAGCTCAAGCAGGAGCATGGCAAGCGGATATTTCTCGACATGAAGCTCTACGACATCAGCGCCACTGTCGAGAACGCGGTGCGCGGAATCGCGCAGTTCGACCTCGATTTTCTTACGGTACATGGCGATCCGCATGTGGTGCGCGCGGCCTGTGAGGGCGCGGCAGGCAAGGATCTTAAAATCCTTGCGGTCACGATCCTCACATCGCTCGACAGGGCCGATCTCGATGCCGGGCTGATGAAATCGGGCGATATCCGCGATCTGGTGGCCGAACGCTCTGCCCGCGCATTCGAAGCGGGCGCCGATGGCGTGATTGCCTCGCCGCAAGAGGCCGCCCTGATCCGCGCCCTGCCGCAGGCCCGGGACCGGCTCATCGTCACACCCGGCGTTCGGCCGGCAGGTACTATGCCAGGCGACCAGAAACGCGTCGCCACGCCGGCGCAGGCGATCGCCGCCGGCGCCGACCACATTGTCGTCGGCCGCCCCATCTGGCGCGCGCGATCCCCCGCCAATGCCGTCCGCGCAGTACTCGACGAGTTGCCTTGACTTCAAATCAATGCACCCAAGCCAAGAGGTGAGTGCGAGCATTGCTCGAATGTTGGGCTGTGACTGCACTATATCACAATGGTGACCGTGTTGCAGGGCCCGGAATGGCATTCCACATTCTGGCATCGTTCATTGCGGTGTGGGTTCGGCGTCGCCTGACGCGGGATTGAGCGACGGGTCGCCTCGCTTTCTCCATGGAAACTGAATTGCGCTTGCCTTCCTGAACGAGTGGTTATATTTTTTTACCAATTGGCTGGAGGCTCCCATGGAAATGCCCACCCCGGATAGTAGCGTCATCGGCAAGAAGCCCCAACTCATCAGTCGCTTGATGGAACTCCTGCCAAATGACGCGATCATTCACGAAGACATCGAGACACGTGCCTACGAATGCGATGCGCTGACGGCCTATCGCTGTGCACCGCTGGCGGTGGTATTGCCGTCTTCGACCGATGAGGTGGCGGCAGTTCTGCGGATCTGCCATGAGATGAGGGTGCCGGTGGTGCCTCGTGGGGCGGGCACCTCACTTGCGGGCGGAGCGCTACCCACCGCCGACAGCGTGATTCTGGGCGTCGCGCGGATGACCGAGATCCTCGAAACCGACTATGACAACAGGGTCATCCGGGTGCAGACCGGCCGTACCAACCTGAGCGTGACAGGGGCGGTCGAGGAAGAGGATTTCTTTTATGCGCCAGATCCGTCCTCGCAACTCGCCTGTGCCATTGCGGGCAATATCGCGATGAATTCTGGCGGGGCGCATTGCCTGAAATACGGTGTGACCACCAACAACCTCCTGGGCGTGACCATGGTGATGATGGATGGCGAGGTGGTCGAGATCGGCGGCGCACATCTGGATGCCTGCGGCTATGACCTGCTCGGTCTGATCTGCGGCTCGGAAGGGCAGTTGGGTGTGGTGACAGAGGCGACGCTGCGCATATTGCACAAGCCCGAGGGCGCGAGGCCTGTTCTGATGGGCTATGACAGTTCGGAAGTGGCCGGCGAGGTTGTGTCGGACATCATCAAGGCCGGTGTCCTGCCGGTGGCGATCGAATTCATGGACCGGCCCTGTATTCGCGCGACCGAAGCCTTTGCCGGGGCAGGATATCCCGATTGCGAGGCGCTTCTCATCGTCGAGGTCGAGGGTAGCGAGGCCGAGATCGACGAGCAGCTAGAGGTGATACTCGACATTGCCCGCCGGCATGACCCGGTTGAGTTGCGCGAGAGCCGCTCGTCCGAAGAAAGTGCGCGGATATGGCTGGGCCGTAAATCGGCCTTTGGCGCGATGGGGCAGATCAACGATTACATGTGCCTTGACGGCACGATCCCAGTGAGCCAACTGCCTTTCGTGCTGCGCCGTATCGGGGAGATGTCGAAGGAATACCGTCTCGATGTCGGCAATGTCTTTCACGCGGGCGATGGGAACATGCACCCGCTGATCCTTTTTGATGCCAACAAGCCCGGTGATCTGGAACTGTGCGAGGCGTTCGGGGCCGACATCCTGCGGCTTTGCGTCGAGGTGGGTGGCTGTCTGACCGGTGAGCACGGGGTCGGGATCGAGAAGCGCGACCTGATGTTCGATCAGTTCGCGCCGGATGATCTGGATATCCAGATGGCGGTGAAGGACGTGTTCGACCCGAAATGGCTGCTCAACCCGGCCAAGGTATTTCCACTGGCGGCATCGGCCGGGCGGCGGGCCGCATGATCACTCCCGGGAAGCCAAGCCCACGGCGCCCAAAGGTATTTTAAGGTCGGATGAAGAATGGAACCGGTTTCCGAGAGTGAACTAAGCAAGATGATAGCGGGCGCGGATGGGCCGCTGCAGATCATCGGGGGCGGCACGCGGCCGGTGGGGCGGCCCGTGGACGGTGCGGCGCTTTCCTTGGCGAAACTGAGCGGGGTGGTCGAATACGAGCCCGGCGCGCTGACCCTCGTGGTGAAGGCGGGCACGCCGTTTGCCGAGATCGAACGGTTACTGGCCGCCGAGGGGCAGCGCCTGCCCTTCGAGCCGATGGATCATCGCGGGCTTCTCGGTACGAAAGGCGCACCCACGATCGGTGGCGTTGTAGCCGCGAATGTGAGCGGGCCGCGGCGAGTGCAAGCCGGGGCATGTCGGGATTACCTTTTAGGGGTGAGATTCGTCGATGGAACCGGGCGTATCCTCAAGAATGGTGGGCGGGTTATGAAGAACGTCACTGGCTATGATCTAGTCAAGCTGATGGCCGGGAGCCGGGGCACTCTTGGTGTTCTCAGCGAGGTCAGTTTCAAGGTCCTGCCCGAGCCACCGGCGGCGGCGGTCCTGCGTCTTGGCGGGTTGGACGAGGCCCGGGCGGGAGAAGCGATGTGTGCGGCGCTACGCTCGCCATTCGAGGTCACGGGGGCGGCGCACCTTCCTGCTGATATCACCGGCGAGAATGCGACAACATTGCTTCGGATCGAGGGGTTCGAGGCCAGCGTGTCCTACAGGGCCGAGCAGCTGGCCGATTTGCTGGACGGGTTCGGCCAGGTGGAGGTCGAGCGGGACGAGGCACAGATTGCGCAAATCTGGAGTGCCGTGCGGGATGTCAAGGCGTTTCACGATCGTGCGGGTGATGTCTGGTGCTATTCGGTACGCCCTACGGAAGGGCCCGCTTTGGGCGCGGCTCTGCGGGCAATAGGTGCGCAGGCGCTGCAGTACGACTGGAGCGGTGGTCTCGTCTGGGCGCTGGCACCAGAGGGCGCGGACATGCGCCCGGAGGGGCTCGATGGTCATGCAACGCTGATCCGGGCCGGCAAGGAGACGCGAGCGCGCTTGCCAGTGTTTCAGCCAGAGGCGGCACCGATCCAAAAGATTTCGCAAGCTTTACGCGATAGGTTCGACCCGAGGGGTATTCTGAACCCCGGGTTGATGGGATGATAATCATGATGTTGATCTTGGCTTATCTTGTGATCTTCGCGGCCGGGCCGGTGATCTTTCTCGGCCTGACGCAGGCGCACCCGTCGCGTGGGCGGGTATTCATCGGAGTCGCCGCGGTCGCGGGGCTTCTGGTCGCGGCCTGGGTTCTCCGGGATGTGGCTCAGGGGCCGCTTTCGGTCATTGGGGGAGTGGTCTGCCTATGGCTGGGCTGGGTGGTGACGATTGCCACCGCGGTTCAGGCGTTACGGCTGCGCATGCGACTGCCGATGATGCGGAAATGGAGTGCGGCACTGGGTGGGGTAGCGACGGCGGCACCCTGGTTCGGGCTGTCGCTGGCAATAGGGACGTGAAGCGGGATGCAGACGAA
Source organism: Aquicoccus sp. (assembly GCF_041686535.1). Taxonomy (NCBI): domain Bacteria; kingdom Pseudomonadati; phylum Pseudomonadota; class Alphaproteobacteria; order Rhodobacterales; family Paracoccaceae; genus Aquicoccus; species Aquicoccus sp. The sequence goes on from NZ_JAWLDS010000003.1 coordinate 86,228, forward strand.
TTTCACAGAGGAGCAGTTAAAGGACCCGGGCACTCAGCGCGCGAACCAGATCCTGCGGTCTTGTGTCCATTGCGGGTTCTGCACTGCCACCTGCCCAACCTATCAGGTGCTGGGTGACGAGCTCGACAGCCCGCGCGGGCGCATTTACCAGATCAAGGACATGCTCGAGAACGAGCGCGTTCCCGATCCGAAAACGGTCAAGCATATCGACCGCTGCCTGTCCTGCCTTGCTTGCATGACCACCTGCCCGAGCGGCGTGCACTACATGCATTTGGTCGATCATGCGCGCGAGTATATCGAGACCAATTACAAGCGCCCCTTGGGCGACCGGCTCTTGCGCTGGCTTCTCGCCCGCATCCTGCCCTATCCGGGGCGGTTCAGGCTGGCCCTGCTGGGGGCGAAGATCGGGCGGCCGTTCCGGCGGTTCATCCCCGATGCGCGATTGCGTGCCATGCTGGAGATGGCACCGAAAGTGATCCCACCCGTAAGCCGCAATGACGACCCGCAGACATTTGCTGCCGAGGGCCAGCGCCGAATGCGCGTCGCGCTGATGACGGGCTGTGCGCAAAAGGCACTCAACACCGACATCAACGATGCCACGATCCGCCTGTTGCGCCGGCTTGGCTGCGAGGTCGTGGTGGCCAGAGCGGCGGGATGTTGTGGCGCGCTCACCCACCACATGGGCAAGACCAGCGAAAGCCACGCCACGGCGGCAAAGAACATCCGTGCCTGGGTGGCCGAGATGGAGGGCGAGGGCCTCGACGCGGTGGTGATCAACACCAGCGGTTGCGGCACCACCGTCAAGGATTATGGCCACATGTTCCGCAATGAACCTCTGGCACACGAGGCGGCGCAAGTCGCCAACATCGCGATGGATATAAGCGAGGTTCTGGCCCGGCTGGATATGCCGGAAGGCGCGGAAAAGGCATTGCGCGTAGCCTATCACGCGGCGTGTTCGCTGCAACATGGCCAGCAGATCAAGACTCACCCCAAGGATCTGTTGAAACGTGCCGGATTCGAGGTGGTCGAACCCGCTGACAGCCATCTGTGCTGCGGCTCGGCAGGCACCTATAACCTTCTTCAGCCCGAGATTTCCGGGCAACTCAAGATCCGGAAGATCCGCACATTGGAGGCCAAGACGCCGGATGTGATCGCCACTGGAAATATCGGCTGCATGATGCAGATAGGATCGGGCACGGATGTGCCAGTGGTTCACACGGTCGAATTGCTGGATTGGGCGACAGGTGGACCGAAACCCTGCGCAATGACCGGCTATGCGCCCTAATTTCGCCCCATATCCCGGCTAGTTGCGGGGAAAGTCCTGGCCTGCCGGAGAGTCCATGTTTCGAATCCTGTCGCTTTCACTGGGTCTGAGCCTTGCAGCGTCGATCGGGCTGGCTCAGGACACAAGCCTGAAACGGTTGGATACGGGCGATCAGGGGCGCGGCTGGGAGGCCGTGGGGCGGCTCGATATCGATGGCAGGGGATTCTGCACCGGGGCGCTGATCGCGCCCGATCTGGTGCTCACCGCAGCGCATTGTCTGTTCGACAAGCAAAGTGGGGCGCGTGTGGACCATGCCAAGATCGAGTTTCTGGCCGGCTGGCGCAACGGGCGGGCCTCCGCGTATCGCTGGGTAAGGCGGGCGGTGATCCACCCCGACTACAGCTTTGACGATGCGCATGACGCCGCGCGTGTGCGCAACGACGTGGCGCTACTCGAGTTGCACCACCCGATCCGCAACACCACGGTGACACCGTTTGACACGGATGCACACCCGCTAAAGGGCGACCGGATCGGCGTTGTGTCCTATGCCAAGGACCGCTCCGAGGCCCCGTCGATACAGGAAATGTGCCGCGTTCTGGCGCGGCAACAAGGGGTCCTGGTGATGTCCTGCGACATTGATCACGGAGCGAGCGGCGCACCTGTGTTGAGTTTTGTTGACGGTGCAGTGCGGATCGTGTCGGTCGTGTCAGCCAAGGCCGAAGTTGACGGCACGCCTGTTTCGCTTGGCACCGCGCTCGAGGAACCGATTGCGCTACTCAAGGCCGAGCTGGCCAACGGAAATAGGCGGCTGGACGCAAACTCGTCATCACAGCAGGCCCGGCGTGTCATCGTGGGTGGTGCACGCGGTGACACCGGAGCGAAGTTCATCAAACCATGAGTGCCACGAGACATGTGATGACAGTCGGCCTTCGGCGAGCCCTGCCCGAGTGGGGCGGGGTCCGGGTTCTACGGCCCTTGATTGCGAGGTGACAGCGGCGCGCGGTTTCCTGCAACACAGGAACATCGGGCGCGCATCGTGTCTTGGTCTCGTCCGGGGGCACAGTGATTTCGCTTGGGTTGGACTTGCCACCTGTCATGGCCAGCACGAAGGCGATTTGCATCCGCTCGCTCGCGAATATGAATAAAGTTATGTCCCGACCGCGACCTGACGCAATCTACAATAGGCAGCGGTCAAGAGGGCGAGATCCACCTGCTGTCAGACACAAGTTCCAGGGCGAACAGGGCTGAGCCCGGGCACTTGACACCGCAAATTCGGATCACCACTTCTGGGTGGTCGGGGCGCCTTCAAGGGCCTCGGCGAGTAAGTGGTCTGTCCCGCGATGGGAAGATCTCAACATGACATGTTATCGCTCAAAGGAGGATGACCGATGCGCAATTTTGATCTTGCTCCGCTCTATCGTGCGACCGTTGGCTTTGACCAGATCGCAGAGATGCTGGACCGGGTGATATCGAACGACATGACAACCAACACCTACCCCCCCTACAACATCGAAAAGACCGCCGACGATGCCTATCGGATCTCGATCGCCGTGGCCGGTTTTGCCGAAAGCGACCTTTCGGTCGAGGTCAAGGAGGGGGCGCTGATCGTTTCGGCACGCAAGGCCGAGGAGGGCGAAGACCGCGTCTATCTGCACCGGGGCATTGCCACCCGCGCCTTCGAGCGCCGCTTTCAACTGGCGGATCATGTCAAGGTGACGGGCGCAACCCATACTGACGGGATGCTGCATATTGATCTGATCCGCGAAATACCCGAAGCGTTGAAACCGCGCCGGATCACCATCACCAAGGGCGATGATCTCGTCGAGAAGGATGTGGTTGACGCGGAAACCGTCAACTGATGGGCACGTTTCGATCCGCTTGACAATGGCCCGGCCGATGCTCTGGCCGGGCAATTCAAAACCTGCGCCCCTCAGGGCCGATGGGCAGCCATGAGGGGCCCATCCTCGGCGTCCCCCACAAGAAGCAGTCTGCCGCTGGCTTCGATGTCAAACCGTCGCACCTCGTCCAGCGCGTCGAGAACGCGGCGTTCCTGCGCCATTTGCGCCTCGGGGCAGGCCATCATCGTCACCCCCAACTGGCCAAGCCGCAGCCCCTCGCCGGTCAGTTTGTACCCGCCCATGAAGCGGTTGCAGCCTGTATGCCCCGAAATACGCATATCAGGTCCGAAGGCGATGGTGATCTGTGTATCCCCGATCACGCCTTGCCCCGCGATAACGTCGATGTGCCATTCGGCACCGGTCAAAAGGTTATCCGGGTTCCCGCCGCATCCTTTCAGGTTGCGATCTTCGAGCATGAGCGTGGCGGTGTGCGGATATGGCATCCCCGTTGCTGCGTCGTAGCAGAGTCGTTCCTTCACGGTCAGGCGCGCATCGAGCTGTGGCATGTCGAAGAAATAGGCACCGGGGGCGACCTGCACGTCCGGGCGAGGTGCGGTCAGGCTCAGCGCACCGTAATCAGCAGTGAGGTCGACCGTATCGGCCCCGATCCGCACATGCCAGCCAGGTTCATTCCCGCCGGCACGGTAGAGGGGCGGTTCGGGCATTGCTTTGACACATTGACCCATGTCCTGACCTTCGAGGGTCAGCATCGCCGCGTCGCCTTGGGACCAGAATTCGGTTTCGGACCCGTCCGAGGCGGCATACCGCGTACCCGAGGCGGAAACGGCCTCCTGCATCGCGAAATCGCGCCCGTCCACGCGCAGCACCGCGCGGTCACTCAGGATACCGAAGGTGACCCGCTGGCCATTGCAATCGTATTTCGTTGCAAAGGCCAACGGCGTGATCGGCGCAAGCTCTAATTCGCCCAGATCGACCGGCGCGTCGCCCGCGTCAAAGGCAATGTCGCGGATGAACCAGCGCGGCGCACCGCCGACGTTGATGAGCGCTTCGACATGACCGGAAAGACCGTCGGGAACGGTCAGAGAGAACGGCAGCGGCACCTGATTCCTGTCGGTGTCGAACCGGGCTTCGCCCAGCACCGTGTCAAATGCACCGCGCGCGGCGACGGAAACCTCGGCATCGGGCGGCAGGGCGATGCGCGTCAGATATGTCAGCGATCCGGTGATATCGCGAGTCGCCTCCTGCGCGTCGAGCGGTAGGGCGAGGCAGGTTGCCAGGATCGCGGCAAAGGAGCGGAGCATGGGGCATCTCTTTTGCAAGACGAGATGCCCCAGTCTAGGCCGGTTTCGTCCGGGCGGCGAGAGGATTGACACAAGATGCGCGCTCCAATGCATTCCCCGCCGATGTCGGATCAGACCGACATGCAGATGTATTTCATCTCGAGAAACTCGTCGATGCCGTGGCTTGAGCCTTCGCGGCCAAGGCCGGATTGCTTTACCCCGCCGAAGGGCGCGACCTCGGTCGAGATGATGCCGGTGTTGACGCCGACAATACCGTATTCCAACGCCTCGGCCACCTTGTAGACGCGGGACAGATCCTTGGCATAGAAATACGACGCGAGACCGAAGATCGTGTCATTGGCCATGGCAATGACCTCGTCCTCGTCCTCGAACTTGAAGAGCGGGGCCATGGGGCCAAAGGTTTCGTCGGTAGCGACCTGCATCTCCTGCGTGGCACCGGTGATGATCGTGGGCTGGAAGAAGGTGCCACCCAAGTTGTGCTGGCTGCCGCCGAAGGTGATCTTGCCGCCCTTGGATAACGCATCGTCGATATGTTCGCGCACCTTTTCGACCGCGTCGGAGTTGATCAGAGGGCCGAATGCCGTGTCCTCCTCAAGCCCGTCGCCAACCTTCATCTTGGCCAGCCGGTCCGCCAGTTTCCCGGCAAAGGCATCGTAAACCCCCGCCTGAACATAGATGCGGTTGGCACAGACACAGGTTTGGCCGTTGTTGCGGAATTTGCACATGATCGCGCCTTCCACGGCCGCATCGAGGTCAGCATCGTCGAAAACGATGAACGGAGCGTTACCGCCCAGTTCCATCGAACATTTCATCACCTGGTCGGCGGCCTGGCGCAGCAGGATGCGCCCCACCTCGGTCGAGCCGGTGAAGGTAAGCTTGCGCACCGCCGGGTTCTCGCAGAATTCCTTGCCGATCTCGGAGGCGGACGACGAGGTGACGACCGAGAAGACCCCGTCGGGGATACCCGCGCGTTTCGCCAGTTCGCCCAGCACCAGCGCCGAAAGCGGCGTTTCCTTGGCGGGCCGGGCGACCATCGAGCAGCCTGCGGCCAACGCCGGGCCGACCTTGCGGGTGATCATCGCATTGGGGAAATTCCACGGCGTGATCGAAGCGGCGACGCCGATCGGCTGGCGAATGACGGTGATGCGCTTGTCGCGCTGGTGACCCGGGATCGTCTCGCCATAGACTCGCTTGGCCTCTTCGGCAAAGAACTCGATGAACGAGGCACCATAGGCAATCTCGCCGCGGGCCTCGGGCAGGGGTTTGCCCATCTCGGCGGTAAGGATGGTGCCAAGGTCGTCCTGATGTTCCATCATCAGGTCGAACCAGCGGCGCAGCACAGCGGCGCGTTCCTTGCCGGTCCACTTTGCCCAGTCCTTTTGCGCGACCTCGGCCTTGGCAATGGCATCGGCCACCTGCGCGCGCGACAGGTCGGCCACCTCGGCGATAACGTCGCCACGCGCGGGGTTGGTCACCGCGAATGTGCCATTCTCACCATCGACGAATTCCCCGGCGACATAGGCTCGGGTGACAAGGAGCGACGGGTCTTTTAGAAGCGATGCGAGATTTGTGACGGAATCGAGCATGGGCGTATCCTCCCCCTTTATGGGTCAGTTCTCAGAATGCGGAAAGTTTCTCGCCAAGGCAAAGCATTTGGGCCTAGGATTGTCCAGAGCCAGATCGGGAGGAATGACAGGTGGAACTGGACGATGCCTATGCCAATGCCGCATATATTCCGGGGGCCGAGCGCTTCCCCGGCCAGTGGGCCGAGGCGGCAGAAATGTGGCGTAAACAGCTGGCGCATGATGATCGCGCGCGGCTCGATCTGGGCTACGGTGCGCGCCCTCGCGAACGGTTCGACCTGTTCCTGCCTGAAGGCACGCCCGAGGGGCTGATGATTTTCGTTCATGGAGGATACTGGCTCAAGTTCGACAAGTCCTCGTGGTCGCATTTGGCGGCCGGAGCGGTGGCGCGGGGCTGGGCGGTGGCACTGCCGTCCTATGATCTCTGCCCGCAAGTGCGGATCAGCCAGATCACCCGGCAGATCGCCCGCGCGGTGGGGGTGATGGCGGCGATGGTCGAGGGGCCACTTGTCCTGACCGGGCATTCGGCGGGTGGTCACCTGGTGGCGCGAATGCTGGCGACGGGCATGCTGTCGAGTGAAGTCGACGCGCGTTTGCGCCGGATCGTTCCGATCTCGCCGGTGGCGGATTTGCGCCCGCTGTTGTGCACCTCAATGAATGCGCAATTGCAGCTCGATGCGCAAGAGGCCATTGCCGAAAGCCCGGTTCTGATGGCGGATCGTATGGATGTGCCGGTTACGGCCTGGGTCGGGGGTGACGAGCGGCCTGTATTCCTTGACCAGGCGCGCTGGCTCTCGCAGGCTTGGGGCTGTGACATGGTGGTGGCCGAGGCGCGGCACCATTTCGACGTGATCGAACCGCTGGAACTGGTCGACAGCGATCTGGTCGAGGCGCTTCTGAGAGAGCGTTGAGCGAGGGGTCCACCCCTCGCGCTCCCCGGAGTATTTCAGGCAAGATGAAGGCTCAGAGCGACGACCAGCAGGGCAGGATGTCGCCCTTGGCGGGATTGGCGTGGAACACCGCACGGGCAATGGCGCGGGCCATGGCAATGGCGGCGGCGTGACCGATATAGAGCGTGTCCGCCAAGGGGTTTTCCAGCGGTTTGCGGCCGGCTGCGGCGGCGAAGATCAGATCGCCATCCATGGGTGTGTGGGACGGGAAAAGCGCGCGGGCAAAGCCGTCATGGGCGGCGGTGGCGATACGGGTGCATTGCGCCTGAGTGAGCGTGGCATCGGTCGCAACGATGCCGATCGTGGTGTTGGCATGGGCAGCGAGCTTAGTCGGCGGGACATGGGGGTCGGGGAAAAGCGCCGATGGGCCAAGGCCGCCAAATTCATCCTCGACCTCGAACGGCGCGGCCCAAAAATGCGGCGTGTCAGCCACGGTGGCCGCGCCAAGGCTGTTCACTGCGACGAGCGCACCCACCGTGTGGCCCGAAGGCAGGGTGACCGAAGCCGAACCGAGCCCGCCCTTGAGATTGGCGGTGGTGGCACCCGTGCCAGCGCCGATGCTGCCGAGTGAGAAGGTTTCCGACGCATTTTCAAGCGCTTCGTGGCCCAGCGCCTTGTAAGGGTTTTCACCCCATGCCTTGTCGCCGCCATTGATCAGGTCAAAGAGGATCGCACCCGGTACGATCGGGACGAGTTGGTCGCCCACGGCAAAGCCGCGCCCTTTTGCGCGCAACCCGTCCGCCACGCCCGAGGCGGCGTCAAGCCCGAATGCCGAGCCGCCCGACAGTACAAGCGCATCGACCTGTTCCACCGTCTTGTCGGGCGCGAGCAGGTCGGTTTCGCGGGTGCCGGGAGCGCCGCCCATGATGTGGACGCCGCAGGTGAAGGGGGTGGTGCCTGTGAGGACGGTGCAGCCGGTCTTGATCTTCGCGTCCGTCGCGTGGCCGACCAACAGGCCCTCGACATCGGTGATCAGGTTGCGCGGACCCGGGCGGGCGGTCATGGGCGGTTCCTTTCCGTTGTTTTCACAGGACTTTTTGCCATCCTGCCAGATCGCGCGGGATCGGCAAGGGGTAATCGCCGGCACCACACCGCGCGCATGGCGGGGGCTGCGCGCGCCGCGTTAGGGAATGGCCCGAAGAGCGCCCGACCGGGGGGTGATTTGCGTGCACCCCCCGGCTGCCATCCGGCTGCCGGGGGCGGCCAACGTTACCGTTAACCTTTCACGCAACGACGTGCCCGCGCTCAGACCAGCGCGATGAGCCGGGCCGGGCCGCCGGTGCCGCCGCGATGCTTGGGCGCGCCGATCACGAGGGTCGCGCCCGCGGCGGGCAGCTTGTCGAGATTGGCGACACATTCGATCCCGAACCGCCCG
>NZ_JAWLDS010000004.1:0-30400 GCF_041686535.1 Aquicoccus sp.
ACCCATGACCCTGACGATTCCCTTCTCCAACAGCTACGGGAAATTGCCGCCGCGCTTTTTCACCCGGCAGGCGGCGACACCCGTGGCCGCCCCCGAACTCATTGCCTTCAATGACGCGCTCGCCGCGCGATTCGGCATCGCGCGCGGGCCTGATGATGTATTGGCCCGCATCTTCTCGGGCAACGAGGCGCCGGACGGCGCTGACCCGCTGGCGCAGGTCTATGCCGGGCACCAGTTCGGCGGCTTCTCCCCCCAGCTCGGCGATGGCCGCGCCCTCCTGCTGGGCGAGGTCGAGGCACCGGACGGCACCCGCTTTGACATCCAGCTCAAGGGGGCGGGCCGCACCCCCTATTCCCGCGGCGGCGACGGCCGGGCATGGCTCGGGCCGGTGTTGCGCGAATATGTCGTCTCCGAAGCGATGGCCGCGCTTGGCGTGCCCACAACCCGCGCGCTGGCCGCCGTCGCCACTGGCGAGCCGGTCTTTCGTGAAACCGCCCTGCCCGGTGCGGTGCTGACCCGCGTGGCCTCGTCCCATATCCGCGTCGGCACGTTTCAGTTCTTCGCCGCACGGCGCGATTTCGAGGCGCTCAAGGCGCTGTTCGATTATACCTGCGCGCGCCACTACCCCGACGCCCGCACCCCCGATGAGCTGCTGACCGCGGTGATCGACGCGCAGGCGTCACTGGTCGCGCACTGGCTCTCGCTGGGCTTCATTCACGGGGTGATGAATACCGACAACACTGCACTTTCAGGCGAAACCATCGACTATGGCCCCTGCGCCTTCATCGACGATTACCACCCGCAGACGGTGTTCTCCTCGATCGACCGGCACGGGCGCTATGCGTATGACAACCAGGCCGATGTGATCGTCTGGAACATGGCCCAGCTGGCCACTTGCCTCGTGCCGCTCTGCAACGACCAGGACGAAGCGGTCGAACGCTTCACCGCCGCCGTTCACGCCATGCCGGGCAAGATCGAAGCGCAATGGCTCGCCCGGTTCGGCGCGAAGGTCGGCCTGTCGAACGCGAACGAAGACGACCGCGCGCTGATCAGCGACCTGCTCGATCTCATGGCACGGAACGGCGCCGATTTCACCAACACCTTCCGGGCACTGGCCCACGGCACCGCCCGCGACCAGTTCACCGACCGCCCCGCCTATGACGCCTGGCACAGCCGTTGGCAGGCCCGGATTGAATCAGTGCCGGACGCCCAATCGCGCATGATGCAGACGAACCCCGCCTTCATCCCCCGCAATCACCGCGTCGAAGAGATGATCCAGGCGGCCGTCGCCGGCGATTTTGCCCCCTTCCATCGGCTCTTGCAGGTGCTCGGCGCCCCCTACACGGATCAGCCCGGTGCCGCCGACCTCACCCGCCAGCCAGCCCCGGGCGAGCGCGTGCAACAGACCTTCTGCGGCACCTGACACGGCCCTCTTTCTTGGCAAAAATACTCGAATTCCGACTTCACAACCGGGGCCGCCGCCGCGACTGCACTCCATCACCGCCGGTTGATCAACGTGATCCCGACCGCCACCAGCACCAGCCCGCCGATGATGTGCGGCCCCACCTCCTCGCCCAGCATCAGCCAGCCCAGGATCACGCCAAAAACCGGCGACAGGAACGAAAACGACGCCACACCCGAGGCCGGGTAAAGCTTGAGCAGGAAGAACCAGAACAGATAGCCGAAGCTCGCGATCGCCAGGATCTGAAAGGCCAGGCCCGCCCAGTGGATCGGCGCCAGATCGCGGATGAACGGCCCGAAAAACGGCGCCAAAGCGAGGAGAAGCACCGACGAGATCACCAACTGGCTCAGAAGCTGCATCTCGGGCGCGACCCGCTCCAGGGGCGTCACCCGAACGACCAGCGCGATCCCCGCCCATGCGATCGCCGCCAGCAGCGCCATCAGGTCGCCGCCAAGGCTCGCTTCGCCGCTGCCCCGGTCGGCCATCACCCAGGCCACGCCCGCCATGGCCAGCACCAACCCCAGTGCGCGCTTGCCCGTGATCCGTTCTTCCGGCAGCCACAGATGCGCGGCCAGCGCCACGAATACCGGCATCGAGTAGAATATGATCGAGGCCCGCCCGACACTCGTGCGGTCGAGCGAAAGATAGAGGAACACGAACTCGGCGGTGAATAGCAGGCCCAGCATCACCGCGCCGCCCCGCGCCTCGTGCGGCAGCGCGATGCGAATGCCGCGCAGCCGCATCCAGAGCAACAACGCCAAGCAGGCCCCGACCGAGCGCAACCCGGCCAAAAAGACCGGCTGAAACCCGCCAGTCGATACCTTGATCACCACCTGGTTGAAGCCCAGCAGGAACGCGAAGGCGACAAGCGCCGCGACGCCCGCCGCGTCGATACTGTCTTTTCTTTCCATGGCCGCCATCAAGGGGGCAAAGCCACCCAAAGGTCAATCCGCGTCGTCGCGTCGCACGCGCGTGACATCGATCTGCTTGAAACGCTTGAAATAGCGCGGATTGCGCTCGATGAACTCGTCGATGAGGCGATGCACGCCCGGCGCCGATATCCCCTTGAGATAAAGCCACCCGGCCAGCGACGCGATCAAGGCTCCGATCATGTCGACGATCAGGTCGGTCATCGTGTCAACCAGCCCCGATTTCTGCATGTTCATGCCAAAGATCTGGTCCATGGCGAATTCGAAGATTTCCCAGATCGCGCCGATCATCATCGCGAAGCAAAAGGCGAAAAAGGCGAGCACCCAATGCGGCGCGGCAAAGCGATCGCCCTGGAACAGCATGAACACAATTACGAACCCGATCAGACCAAAGCCCATCGCGCTGCCGAAATGCATGAGAATGTCCCACCACCAGAACCGCACGTAAAACCCGTAGACCTCGCCCAGGAAAAGCGTGCCCCCCACAAAGGCCACCACCGCGAGCATGAAAGTCGCGGGCACGTGGATCCGCGCCCAGCGCGCCACGAAAACCGGCGCCAAGGACAGGCTCAACGTGGCAAGCGCAATGAAAAGAAGCGACAATTGCCCGTTCCACAGCGCGTCTGCCGCCGCAATGAGCAACGCGGCCCAGATCAGCTTGGTCAGCCATGTCTGGTCACTGAACACCCGTGACAACCCTCTGTCTGACTTGCATATAGACTGCATGAAGGCGCAAAGCATAAGAATTGCAAGTTACAACCTGCAAAAATGCGTCGGTCTCGACCTGCGGCGCAGGCCGGACCGGTCCTTGCAGGTGATCGCGGATCTCGTCGCCCCCGTGGTCGTGCTGCAAGAGGCCGACAAACGCCTGCCCCCGCGCCCGGCGGCTCTTCCGCACGAAATGGCCGAGGCGCAGGGCTGGCAGGTGGTCGATTTCGGCGAACCGGCCGGCTCGCTCGGATTTCACGGCAACGCCATGTTGATCCGCCCCGATATCGGGGTTCTGACCACGGCCCATATCGACCTGCCCGGGCTGGAGCCGCGCGGTGCAATCCGCGCCGATCTTGCGACCGCGATTGGCCCGCTGCGCGTCATCGGCACGCATCTCGGTCTGATCCGGCGGTATCGGCTGTTGCAGTTGCGCGCGATCATGCGCCACCTTTCGCAACTTTCGCCCATGCCCACTGTTCTGGCCGGGGATTTCAACGAATGGGGCCCGGCGCGCGCGCTCGACAATGTCACGCCCGGATTGCTGATCCTGCCCGAGCGGCCGAGTTTTCCATCCCCCCGCCCGGTCGCGCCGCTGGATCGCTTTGCGATCTCGGGCAACCTGGTGGCAAGAAATCACGGCACCCACAGCGCGCGCCCGGCGCGCGTCGCCTCGGATCACCTGCCTGTCTGGGCGGATCTGACCCGGCGCTGAACCACGCCGGGCCTTGGCCGTTACGCGGCCCTGCGCGCTCCACCGCCACCGCCGCTGCGACGGCGCCTGCGACGCTGACCGCCATTGCCATTGCCGCCACCCGCGGGCTTACCGCCGCCACGGCCTTGCCGTTTGGCCGGTTCCATCGGCTCCCATGCCTCGCCCGAGGCGACCGGGATGGGCATGCCCATGACCTTCTGAATGGCCTTCAGCTCGCCCATCTCGTCGGGCGCGCAGAACGCGATCGCGGCACCATCGGCGCCGGCACGCGCGGTGCGGCCGATCCGGTGCACGTAATTGTCAGGCACGTTGGGCAGATCGAAGTTATAGACGTGGCGCACCTCGGGAATATCAAGCCCCCGCGCCGCCACATCGGTCGCCACGAGCACCCGCGTGCTGCCGGACTTGAACGCGTTCAACGCCCGGTCGCGCTGGCCCTGGCTCTTGTTGCCATGGATCGACTCGGCGGCGAATCCAGCCTTCTCAAGCTGGTTCTTGATCTTTTCCGACCCGTGCTTGGTGCGCCCGAAAACCAGAGCACGCTCGTCGCGATGCGCATCCAGGAGCTCGATCAACAGGCCCAGCTTGCCGGGCTTGTCGACGAAATGCACCACCTGCTCGATCTTGTCCGCGGCCTTGCCCGGGGGCGAGACCTGAACCCGTACCGGGTCTTTCAGGTAGGATTGCGCCAATTCTGCCATCAGCTTGGGCATGGTGGCCGAGAACAACATCGTCTGGCGCTGCGCGGGCAACAGCGCCGCGATCTTGCGCAGGCTGTGGATGAATCCCATGTCGAGCATCTGGTCTGCCTCGTCGAGCACCAGGAACCGGGTCTCGTCAAGCCGGACCGCCTTGCGGTCCAGAAGGTCGATCAAACGCCCCGGTGTTGCGACCAACAGGTCGGTGCCGCGCTCCAAACGGTTGATCTGGCCGTTGATTCCCGCGCCACCGACAACCAGCCCGACCTTGAGCGGGCTGCCCTTGACCAGTTCGCGCAGGCTCTCGCTGATCTGCTTGGCCAGTTCGCGCGTGGGGGCAAGCACAAGGCCGCGCACCGCTCGTTTGCCCGGCCGCGCACCATCGCGCAGCATGGTCGAGGCCAGCGGCAGGCCAAAGGCAAAGGTCTTGCCGGTGCCAGTCTGGGCAAGGCCCATCACGTCGCGACCCGCCATCGCATGCGGCACGGCCTCGGCCTGGATCGGGGTGGGCTGGGTCAGCCCCATCTCGCCGACCCGCGCCAAAAGCAGCTTGGGCAGGCCCATTTCGTTGAAATCTTTCATAGTGTCCTTTCGAACGCGCCCGGATCACGGGACACGCCTCATCAATTTCGGGGCAGCACCCGCATTGGGCCGGCCCGCTCGGGGTTGCGCCGATGAGCCTGACGAAACGGACCTCTTGCCCGCTCCGCCGCCCTGGCGTCTGAACCCACGCGTGATTTTGGGAACATTCCTCGACGTTTCATGTCTGACCCGGTTCTCCCGGATGTTGCTTGACTGCTCACGCGGCAGAAAACGTCGGTTAGAGGGTACATGGCGCTGCAGCGCCGCAAAGTCAATCCATGATTGCCATTGCGGGTGGAAATCGGCCCCGCTTGTGGCTAAACGGGGCCATGACAGCACGACCCCGGGGCAGCCGCGCCATGACCGACACGATCACCGAACGCTGCGAAGCCAAGGGCCTGCGCATGACCGGCCAGCGCCGCACCATTGCCGCGGTCCTGCAAGACGCCGAGGATCACCCCGATGTCGAGGAGCTGCACGCACGCGCGCTGGCCCGCGACCCCGGCATCTCGATTGCCACGGTCTATCGCACGGTCAAGCTCTTCGAGGAGGCGGGGATTCTCGACCGGCTCGAATTCGGCGACGGGCGCGCACGCTATGAAGACGCCGAGCGCGAACACCACGACCACCTGATCGACATGAACTCGGGTGAGGTGATCGAATTCGTCGATCCCGAGATCGAGGCGCTTCAGGAACGGATCGCCGAAAAACTGGGCTATCGGCTCATGGGGCATCGGCTGGAACTCTATGGCGTTCCCCTCAAAAAGCCTGCTAAGGACGGGGCGTAATCCGGGGCGCGCGCCCCTCGAAAGGCCCCCAATGACCGCCGTCAACCCCGCCTCCGACAACCTGCGTGGCATCGCGTTCATCGTTGTCGCCATGGCGTTCTTCGCCGCCACCGACGCCTGTGTCAAACTGGGCGCCGAGGCCATGCCCAAGGGCCAGGTGATGGTGTTCCTGGGGCTGGGTGGCGCGATCATCTTCTCCGCGCTCCTTCGGTTCCAGGGCCGGCGCGTCTTTGCCGCCGATTTTTTCGCGCCCGCCCTTCTGATGCGCAACGGGGCCGACGTGATGGGCACGTTCTGCTTCATGACGGCGCTTGCCACTGTGGGCATCGCCCTGCCCTCGGCCATCCTTCAGGCGACGCCACTGGCCGTGACCGGGCTGGCGGTGCTGCTCTTGCGCGAAAAGGTGGGCTGGCGCCGCTGGGCCGCGATCGTCGTGGGGTTTTCCGGCGTACTGATCATCATCCGCCCCGGCGCCACGGGGTTCGACCCCAACGCGCTCTGGGCCGTTGCGGGCATGCTCTGCCTCGCGCTGCGCGATGTCTCGACCCGGCTCATGCCGCCCTCGACGCCCTCGTTGCGCATCGCCGCCTATGCAATGATCATCCTCCTCCCCGCGGGTAGCGTGATCGCACAGTTCCAGGGCGGGTTCGTCCCCATGACGCCGCAAAGCGGCGTGATCGTCCTGGCCGCATCCCTGCTGGGTGCCGCCGGATATTTCTGCATCGTGCAGGCGATGCGCACCGGAGAAATATCGGTCGTCGCCCCGTTCCGCTACAGCCGGATCTTCTTTGCCCTGATCATCGGCTATCTCATATTCGGCGAACGGCCCGACGCGCTCACCTATCTTGGCTGCACCGTCACCATCGGCGCCGGTCTCTACACCTTCCTGCGCGAGGCCCGGCTCAACCGCCGTCCGTCCGCGCAACCACTATGAACTTCGAGAGGTATCACATGAAAGCCCGAGTCAAATGGATCGACAACCGCAGTTTCATGGGCCAGACCGAAAGTGGCCATGCCATTGCCTTCGGCGCGGCGCAGGATGGTCTGAAACCCGGCCCCTCGCCGATGGAACTCCTGCTGCTGGGCACCGGCGGATGCGCGGCCTATGACGTGGTGCATATCCTCGAACGCGGCCGCGAACCCGTCGAAGACGTCGAGGTCGAGATCGACGCCACACGCGCCGAAACCGACCCCAAGGTCTATGCCCGAATCCACATGCATTTCATCCTGCGCGGTGAGGGTCTCAACCCGGCCAAGGTCGAACGCGCCATTTCCCTCTCGATCGGGAAATATTGCTCCGCCTCCGCGATGATGGCCGCCACCGCCGAACTGACCCATGATTTCGAGATCGTTTAGGGCAGATCGCCCCTGGTCGGACTCAACCATCGCAGGCTTCTCTAGACGAAAGGGCAGCACATGGCCGCGGTCGGGTGCCCGCCACCTCAGCGTTGGGCAACTTATCTTGCAAAGCCTTCCCCTGCCCGAAGCGACGCGCACCCCATCAAAAGCACCCGGCCGGGGGGCGGCCGTATGCTGCCCGGGCGAAACCGACCAACCACAATCCGCCCCAACCACCTCACCGCACAGGATGGACAGCCCCCCGGGAAACCGTTAAACATACTTCAAGCTTAAAGCAAATGAGGCCGCCATGACCGATTTCGCCCGCACCAAATCGCTTTTCCACCTGCCCGAGGGCGTGATCTATCTCGACGGCAACTCGCTCGGCCCCCTGCCCAAGGCGGCGCCCGGGCAAATGCAAACGGTCATGCAGGACGAATGGGGCGAGATGCTCATCACCGGCTGGAACAAGGCCGGATGGATGGAGCAACCGACCCGCGTGGGCGACCGGATCGCGCGGCTCATCGGGGCCGAGCCGGGCCATGTGGTGATGGGTGACACGCTTTCGATCAAGGTCTACCAGGCGCTGGCCTCCGCCCTCGAGATGCGCCCCGACCGCAAGGTGATCCTCTCCGACAGCGGTAACTTTCCTTCCGATCTCTACATGGCCGAAGGGCTGATCGGGTCGCTCGGCCGGGGCCATGAATTGCGCGTCGTCACCCCCGAAGAGGTCGAGGCGAACATCACCGAAGAGGTCGCCATCACGCTGATCACCGAGGTCGATTACCGCACCGGGCGGCTGCATGACATGAAGGCACTGACCGCAAAGGCCCACGCGATGGGCGCGATCACCGTCTGGGATCTGGCCCATACCGCCGGGGCCACGCCCGTCGATGTCAGCGGCGCCAATGCCGATTTCGCCGTCGGTTGCACCTACAAATACCTCAATGGAGGCCCCGGTGCGCCCGCCTTCATCTATGTCGCCCCCCGCCATGCCGATGCCGCGCGCCCCGCCCTTTCGGGCTGGCTCGGTCATGACGCGCCCTTTGCGTTCGAGCAATCCTACCGCCCCGGCGCGGGAATCGAGCGGATGCGCGTCGGCACACCGCCCGTTCTGGCCATGGCCGCGCTCGACTCCGCGCTCGACATCTGGGACATGACCACGATGGAGGACATCCGCGCCAGATCGCTCGACCTCACACAGCTCTTTATCGACGAGGTCGAAAGACGCTGCCCAGATCTCGACCTCGCCACCCCCCGCGCGCCCGAACGGCGCGGCAGCCAGGTCAGTTTTCGCTTTGCCGAAGGTTACGCCGCCATGCAGGCGCTGATCGCGCGCGGCGTGATCGGCGACTTCCGCGCCCCCGACATCATGCGATTTGGCTTCACCCCGCTCTATATCGACGAGGGTGACGTCATCGCCGCCGCCGAGATCCTTGAGGACATCATGCAAAACCGCCTCTGGGACACCCCCGAATACAAGGCCCGCGCCCGCGTGACCTGAGCGTTCCGCCCTATCCTCGGGTCAGGGGCAAGGCGGAACGCAGCGCAACATGTCAGCGGAACGCGTGTTCATCAAAAAGCAGTTTCACGGGGTTTTCGCAGGAAGCCTTGGGTGCGCCGCAGGTGTCGTGGCGAAGCCGGTTCACGGTTTCACCGGCACTCGACACTTGCATGGCAATACGCTGTGTGCTTTTCTTTGAAGCTTGAAGCAATTACGCGAATGCCGAAAACGGGATCGCGCTCAAACTGGGAGGAGATCATGAAATACCGAGCTATTGCGGCCCTTGCTGCGACCCTCGCCACACCCGCGCTGTCCGAGGAGGTCACACTGCGCGGCGTCACCGCCTTCGCCAGCGGCACCACCTTCTCGCGGCCGTTCGAGGCGTTCGTCGAGCGCGTCAACGAAACCGGCAAGGGCGTCGTCCAGATCAACTATGTGGGCGGCCCCGAAGCCGTGCCGACCTTCGAACTGGGCAATGCCGTGTCCGCGGGCGTGGTCGACATCGCCAACAACACCACCGCGTTCTACACGAACCTGGTTCCGCTGGGTGATGCCCTGCACCTCGCCACCAACACGATCCAGGATCAGCGCGAGAACGGTTGTTTCGAACTGGTCGACCAGTTGCACCAGGAACAGATGAGCGTGAAATATCTCGCCCGCACGGGTGACAACATTCAGTTTCATCTCTACCTGACCAGCCCGATCGAGGACACCGACCTGTCGGGGCTGACGCTGCGCGTGACGCCGGTCTACCGAGCCATGTTCGAAGCGCTGGGCGCGACGCCGGTTCAGACCGCCCCGGGCGAGGTCTATACCGCGCTCGAACGCGGCAGCATCGACGGCTATGGCTGGCCGGTGCAGGGCGTGATGGATCTGGGCTGGGACGAACAGACGAATTACCGCGTCGATCCGGGCTTTTACCAGGTGGACGTGAATTTCCTGGTCAATCTCGACCGCTGGAACGCGCTTTCGGACGAGGCCAAGACCGTGCTGCACGAGGCAGCGCTCTGGACCGAGGCGAAGAACGCCGAAAACCGCGACATAAACGCCGAGGAAGCCGCGCGCCAGGAAGAGGCCGGGATCGAGGTGATCCGCTTCGAGGGCGACAGCGCCGAAAGCTGGCTTGCCACCGCGCAAGATGCCGGCTGGGACGCCGTCGAGGCGATCGACGCAGAGAGGGCGGCCGAGCTCAAGGCCTGCCTCGTCGACTGATCCAGATCACCGCCGGGGCGGCCAAGCGTCGCCCCGGCCCCGGCCCGGGGACCGATCCATGCCTTCCTTCAACGCCGCCTTCGACGCGGTCCTGAAATTCTGCGCCGGCCTTGCGGGGGCGATCTTCGCGCTCATCGCGCTGGCGATCTGCCTCAACGTGATCCTGCGCAACACAGGGAGCGGTTCGCTCCGCGGCCTGCTCGACGCGGTGGAATACGGACTGCTGGCCGCCACCTTCCTGGCCGCACCGTGGGTCTTGTGGAAACAGGCTCATGTCACCGTCGACCTGGTGACCGCCTCGCTGCCGACTAGGGTTGCACGGCCGCTTGCGCGCTTCGTCGCGCTGCTGGGCTTCGTCGTCTCCGGCGCCTTCCTGTGGTACGCGACCGACGCCGCGCTGCACTCGGCCGCACGCGGCTCGATGATCCGCACCGCCTTCGTGATCCCTGAATGGTGGGCCCTGTCGGCGGCACCGGTGGGCTTCGTTTTGATCTGCATCGAATTCCTGCGCCAGGCGCTCCACCCGCGGCTTTCGCGTGACATGGCAGGGCTCTGAGCGATGGAATGGCCCCTTTTCCTGGCCCTGATGATGGGTGGCCTCGGCGTACTGTTGCTGATCGGGCTGCCCGTGGCGTTCGCCTTCCTTGCCGTCACGCTGCTGGGCGCATGGGAGGTGCTGGGCGGCGAACGCGGCGTGATGCAACTGGCGCGCAATGCCGCCGACGGGCTGACGAATTTTCAGCTGGCACCGATCCCGCTCTTCATCCTGATGGGCGAGATCCTGTTCCAGACCGGCGTGGCGCATCGCGCGATCGACGCCGTGGAACGGGTGGTCACGCGGATCCCCGGGCGTTTGTCGGTGGTCACGGTGTTCGGCGGCACGATCTTCGCTGCACTGTCGGGCTCGACCATCGCCAACACCGCGATGCTGGGCTCGACCCTGCTGCCCAACATGATCAAGAAGGGCTACGCACCCTCGATGGCGATGGGTCCGATCATGGCTTCGGGCGCCATCGCCATGCTGATCCCGCCCTCGGCGCTGGCGGTTCTCGTCGGCAGCCTCACGGGCGTGTCGATCGCCGGTCTGCTCGTCGCGGGCGTGCTGCCGGCGCTGATCCTGTCGGTGGCCTTTGTTGGCTGGATCGTGCTGCGCGCGACGATGAACCCGTCACTCGCCCCGGCCGACGCTTCGCCGGACATGACACTGGCGGAACGCTGGCGGCCCTTCCTGACCTATGTAGCGCCGCTCTCGGTGCTGTTCGCGGTGGTGATAGGCAGTCTGCTGATGGGCTTCGCCACCCCGACCGAAAGCGCAGCGCTGGGTTGCGTGGCGGCACTGGCCGTCGGCGCGGGATACCGCGCCCTGTCCCTCGAGCGGATGATCAGAGCGGTAATGGAGACTGTGAAACTTTCGGTGATGATCCTGTTCATTATCGCCCTGTCCCAGACCTTTGCGCAGGTGCTCAGCTTCTCGGGCGCCACCGGAGGGTTGATCCGGGTGATCGGCGGCTACGAACTGACTCCGCTGCAGGTCCTGCTCGGGATGATCGCGCTGCTCCTGCTGCTGGGCTGCTTCGTCGACCAGGTCAGCATGCTCATGGTCACGGTGCCGATCTTTGTTCCGCTGTCGCAGTCGGCCGGAATCGACCCGCTGATCCTTGGGGTGGTCTACCTGCTGACGATGGAGATCGGGTTGTTGACCCCACCGTTCGGCCTGCTGCTATTCGTGATGCGGGGCGTGGCGCCACAGGGCATCGGCATGGGCACGATCTATGCCTCGATCCTGCCATTCATCGCGATCAAGCTTCTGGTGCTGGCTGCGATTGTCTGGCAACCGACGATTGCCACATGGCTGCCCTCGCTATTGCGCTAGCCGTGTCTTGGCAAAGGTCCAGGTACTGGCCATCTACACTTTGGGAACGCCGCGGTTCATCAGCACCGAGGTCGATCAGCAGGGGAAAGAGCAACTCTGGCCATGCCCGAAACGCCCAGGCATCGAAGAGCGGCTCAACCTGTCAAACCCTTACCAATTGTCCTTGAACCACTTGACCGCGCGGCGCAGCGAGCGGGCGGGGTATTTCTCGACCGGCAGTTCGAAATCCCACCATTCATCCTGCGGATGGGCGGCGAAAAGGCACATGCCCACGGCGCTGGCAAAGCCCGGCCCGGTCGCGGCTTGCGGCAACCCGTGCACGCGCATCGGACGGCCAAGACGCACCTGCTGGCCAAGGATCTTGGAGGCCAGCCCGTCCAGCCCCGGGATCTGGCTGCCCCCGCCGGTCAGCACGATCTGCTGGCTCGGCAGATGCTCGAAACCGGCCGCATCCAGCCGCACCCGCACCTCTTCGAGGATTTCCTCGACGCGCGGGCGCATGATCCCGATCAACTCGGCCCGGCTCACCTGGCGGCGGTCATGCTCCCAGTCGCCGGTCTCGCCTTCGAGGTCGATCATCTCGCGATCGTCCATGCCCGTGGCGACGACACCACCGAGGAAGGTCTTGAGCCGTTCGGCCGTCGCAACCGGCACTTGAAGCCCCAGTGAAATGTCACTGGTCACGTGATCGCCGCCCATGGCAACCCCATCAGCATAGATCATGTGCTTTTTCATGAAGATCGAGATACCGGTCGTGCCCCCGCCCATGTCGACGCAGGCCGCACCCAGCTCCTGTTCATCCTCGACAAGTGCCGAAACGCCCGACACATAGGCCGAGCTGGCAACCCCGGCCAGCTCCAGATCGCAGCGCCGCACCGCGTGGGCCAGGTTCTGCACTGCGGCCGCCTCGACCGTCACCATATGCATGTCCGTGGCCAGGCGCGTGCCCATCTGGCCGCGCGGATCGCTCAGACCCGACCGATGGTCGAGTGCGAAATTCACAGGCTGCGCGTGAAGAACCTCGCGGCCCGGCCCGTAATCGGGCACATCACAGGCACTCAGGACCCGGCTCACATCCTGCTCGGTCACCACCGTCCCATCGAGATCGACTTCGCCCGCGAGCCCGTAACTGCGCGGTCCCGCCCCCGAGAAACAGGCGATGACATGATCCACGCGAATACCGGCCATTTTCTGCGCCGCCTGCACGGCCGTGCGGATCGCGCGCTCCGTCTCGGCCATGGCCTCGATCTCGCCGAACCGCACGCCGCGCGATCTCGTCGTTGCCGCGCCGATGACCCGAAACCCGGCCTGTCCTGCCATCGACCCGACATCGGCCCCGGCGGGATCGACGCCATCGAACCGCAACACGAGGCAGGCGATCTTGGATGTTCCCACATCCAGCACGGCCACCACGCCACGTTGCATCGCCGCCTTGCGCATGTTGCGCATCGCCCTTTGGGATTCATAGAGCTCGATCATGATCCGTCGTTCTCCACCGATATGTTTCTGATCGTCCACCAGTTTTCGACTGCATCCCCGCTCATGCGCAGCGTTGGCCGCTCGGCGAGACGCATATCCACCGCCACGAGATCACGCGCCAGCATGTCTTGCGCGTCCGACAGCGCGATCACCCGTTCCAGGGCCTGCACAGGTGCGTATTCGGGCAAAAGGATTCTCTGGCCCCTGTCGAGAACGACATCCCAGCGCCGCTCTCCCACGCGCACGAGACCGCGCAGGCGCGGTGTCAACGGCCCGCTGGCTGCATAGATGTCCATCGCTTCCTGCAAGTGCAGGTCCGCCCCCGTTCCGGCCAGAACCGGCAATTCGGGATGGGCACCGCGATGCGCCACCTCATCCAGGACGACTCCTTCGATATCGACGCGATAAAGCCCCTCGGCATTGCGCCACAGCGCCACGGGCTGACGCTCGACTACATCGAGCTGGAGCACACCGCCATCACGGATACGCACGCTTGCGGTTTTCACACCGGACAATCCGGCAACGTCCTGACGGATCGCTTCGAGATCGAGATCAAAGGACGAGACCGGGAAATCGTAAGGCACGATCTCGCGGATATCGTCGCTCACATTGTCGCTCGCCCCGTCGATCGCCATGAGCCGCACGGTGAATTCGGGGCGGCTGTAGATCTCGGTTCGCAAATCGGTGATTGCCAGCCGGATCGCATCACGGCGCGTGTCGTCGGACAAGTAGAACAGCCCTGCGGCCAGGCACAGGCCAAAGGGCACGCCGACCCGCAGCAGGTTACGGAAAACTGGCGTCAGCATCAGCCGCTGAAACCGATAGGACCACCGGCTCGGCGCCGGGTCGGGTCGCGACGACCGCTTGTCACCGCTCATCGGTTGCATGACGCGTCCTCCACCATCCAGCGGCACATCGCGCCAAATCCGATTCCGCACACCTCTGCCTGCTCCGGCGAAAGCGACGTGGGGGTCATGCCCGGCTGGGTATTGGTCTCCAGCAGGACAAGTCCATCAAGTCCGCGCGCCTCGTCCCAGCGAAAATCGGTCCGGCTCACCCCCCGGCATCCCAGTGCGCGATGCGCGCGCAGCGCAAAGTCAAGACAGGCGTCGGTGATCTCGGCTGGCAGGTCGGCAGGGACAACGTGGCGCGATCCGCCCTCCGCATACTTGGCGTGATAATCATACCAGCCTTCGGTCACGATGTCGGTGACACCCAGCGGTCCGGGATCGCCCTCGTCACCCCCCATGACCGTCGTGGTCAGTTCACGCCCAGGCGCATAGGTCTCGACCATCACGATATCGGGCATGTCCTCGGCCAGTTGCGGCGGACCGTTCGTGGCCTCCTGCACGATATAGACACCCACGGAGGAACCTTCGTTATAGGGCTTGACCACGTAGGGCGGCACCATCACGTGGCGCGTCGTCACCTCGTCGCGGCCAGCCAGGACGCTCTCGACCACGGGCAGCCCTGCAGCGCGGTAGACTTCCTTGCTGCGCTGCTTGTCCATGGCCAGCGCCGAGGCCAGCACTCCCGAATGGGTATAAGGCAGCCCCAGCCATTCGAGCATCCCCTGAACACAGCCATCTTCGCCCCAGCGGCCATGCAACGCATTGAAAACGACATCGGGCTTTGTTTCTTCGAGCCGGACCGCCAGATCGCGCCCGGCGTCGAGTGTGACAACGTCGAAACCCTCACCGCGCAAGGCATCGGCACAGCCCCGCCCCGTCGCGAGAGAAACCTCGCGCTCGGCGGATGAACCACCCATCAACACCACCACTTTCGGGGGGGAACCGCCCGACATGCCTGTCTACTGCCTCAATGTCCCGGGCCTTTTCACGACCCTTGTTTCTCTCGTCTTGCCTGATCGGGCCGATGTTGTTCACAGCCCTCATTCCGGGGTCGCTTCGCCGACCCTCATGATTTCCCACTCTAGCGTGATACCGCTGGAATCGTAAACCTTTTTTCGCACCTCTTCCCCCAGTCGTTCGAGGTCCGCGGCGCTGGCCTGACCGGTGTTGATCAGGAAATTGGAATGCTTTTCGCTCATCTGTGCGCCGCCACACCGGGCCCCGCGCATACCCGCCGCATCGATCACTTTCCACGCCTTCATGTCGTGCGTATCATCTGCCCGCCCGGTCGATGAGAACCCGGCCGGGTTGCGAAACGTGCTGCCCGCGCTGCGCTCCTTCGTAGGCTGCGTGGCATCACGCTTGGCGATTTGCTCCTGCATGCGCGCCTCCAGTGCCTCGGGCGCACCTTCGGGCCCCTCCAACGTGGCCTCGACGATCACCCAACCTTCGGGCAGATCGCTCTGACGATAGCGAAAGTCGAGCTCATCGGCGGTCAGCGTCACCACCTCGCCCGCCCGGGTTATCGCCTTGGCCTCGACCATGACATCCGCGACATAGGTTCCATAACAGCCCGCATTCATCCGCACCGCACCACCAATACTGCCCGGTATGGTGCGCAGGAACGTCAGGTCGATCCCCGCCTGCGCCGCCTTGCGCGCGACATGCGCATCCAGCGCCGCCGCCCCGGCGCGCACCCGCCGACCCTCAGTCTCGATCGTGTTGAACCCGCGCCCCATGCGCACGACGACCGCACGCAAACCGCCATCGCGCACGATCAGGTTGCTGCCCACCCCCATCGGGAAAACCGGCACCGCGGGGTCCAGCGCCGCCAGAAAACCGGCAAGATCATCGGCATCCGCCGGCATGAAGAGCCAATCTGCCGGCCCGCCCACGCGCAACCACGTCAATTCGCTCAACCGCTTGCCGGGGATCAGCTTTCCCCGCACCTCGGGCATGTCAGCCATGGATCAATGCTCACCTCGTTTCGCGCCCCTTACACCACGTTTCACGGCCACAAAACCCCGGGGCGAGGTTCACCGCCCACTGATCCGCACCACCGCGGGGCCCAACACCATCCCCAATACCTTCGGCGCCAGCAACAGAAGCGCAGGCAGAAAGGTGGCAATCGCGTCCCAGCCATCGCTTTTCCCGCGTGCGCTTACCAAAAGCCACCCGGCCAGTACCAACGCCGCCGCCATTGCCGACCAGAACACGCCCCAGCGCGCCAGCCGCGCCAGCACCACGCCCAGGATCAGCCCCCCGGCCAGAAAGAGGGCCGGGATTGCATAGATCATGGCCCCGCCTTTCGCCGCAGCCATCGGATCAGGTAGTTCAACGGCCATCGCAGCACGCTCAGCCCCGCAACCAGCGCCAGCATACCGACCCAAACCGGGTTTTCCCAGAAAATCCACACCAGCAACGGCAGCCCCGTCGCCATCAACCCATAGGCCCGCCGCCAATGGTTGTCGGTCGAGGGCAGCATCGCGGCCATGTTTGCCACCACCAGCCAGACGAAAAGCGCGATCAGTGACAGGTTCACGGTCATCACTCCCGGCGCGCCCTGAGCGGCAATCGCGCCGCATCGCCCCGCGCCCGCCGCCACAGGTAACGCAACGGATTGCGAAACATCGACACGAATGCCGCCATGCCCAGCACCGCCACCAGCGCCCCATGCGCAATCCCGATCCATACGATCACCCCCGGCGCCGCGACCAACAGGACAAGCCCCGGAGCAAATTGCCAACGCATGGGCAAAAGCGCCACCAGCGTCGCCGCCAGCACCCAGAGGCAGGCCGCGATCAAGGCCCCGCTCATCCGATCCGCTCCACTCTTGTCAAAACCGCGTCCTGCTCCTGCCCCGACCCGGGCGCCAATCTCGATTCCGTAACGCGCCAACACATTCCCGAACCCTCCCTCTCATCTTGCCGGACATATGCGATGCCCCGCCCGCACCACCGGCATTGGACCCTTACAACCCGCGCGGCCATCCTACCCGGCCCGAAGTCGCGCCGAAAGCCGTAGCGAAAGTGCCATGCCATCGCGCCCGGCCACCGGCAGGAGCGGATCATAGGCCGCCCTCACCACCGCTGCTATCTCGGGGCGCAAAACGACCTGCCCGTCCGGCAACCGCGCCAGCGGCGAGGTCTCGCCAAAGGCCCGCGTGCCCCAAAGCACGATCACCTGCACCGCCTGCGCCAAGGCAAGGTCTTCTGCCGCCATGTCCGACAGGCTCTCGTCCATCCGCAAAAAGACAAAGGCGGCCCGGATCGCCCCGTTCTCCTCGAACCGGAAGTACCGGTACTGGTTGGCCCCCTCGCGCTCGAGCCGCACCAGGGTGTCGTCAAGACCCGGCACCATCCGCGCCAGCCCGTCGAGCGCGGTCAACTCCGACCAGTCACGCAGGAAAAACAGCATGAGGTTGCCCCCCAGCTCCGGGTCGGTCTCGGCCATCTTGTGACCCGCCAGCGCCACCACGGCTTCGATCGCGCCCTTTATGATCGGCAAAGTTTGATCATCGACACCGAAGACGACCGGCACGATGGGGCGCTCCCACCGGGCAAAATGAAACACGTCACCGCGGGAGGTGAAAAGCTCTTGTATCTCGTCCGGGGTCATCGCGGGCCTTTTCCATCTCGACGCGCACCCTGATGCCCGAGCCCGGGCTTTTTCGCAACCCGGACCCGGCAAGGGTTAACGCCGCACGCGCCGCAGGAGACCGCTATCCGCGGCAGCCGGGCGGCAGCCGGATGTCAGCCGGATGTCACCCCCCGAATCCGGCATCCAAAAACCCCGGTTAACGGGGCGCGCGTTCAGCCCTCGAAAAGGTCCGACTGCCCCGGCACGGGCGGCGGGGCGAGGCCCAGATGGGTCCAGCCCTTGTGCGCCAGCATCCGGCCCCGCGGCGTGCGCTGGATCAACCCCTGCTGCAAGAGATAGGGCTCGATCACCTCTTCCAGCGCATCGCGTGGTTCGCTCAGCGCCGCCGCCATGGTCTCGATACCAACCGGGCCGCCGTGATAATTCTCAGCAATCAGAGTGAGATAGCGCCGATCCGCCCCATCGAGGCCAAGCCCGTCCACGCCCAGCCGGGTAAGGGCCGCATCGGCGAGGTCGCGGCTGATCTTTCCACCGCCCTCGACCAACGCGAAATCCACGACCCGCCGCAAGAGTCGCCCCGCAATCCGCGGGGTCCCACGCGACCGGCGTGCGATCTCCAGCGCACCTTCGACTTCCGTCTCCACCCCCAGCTTGCGCGCATTGGCAGTAACAATCTGATTCAACTCGTGAATTTCATAGAATTGCAACCGCGTCGGAATCCCGAACCGGTCGCGCAACGGCGTTGTCAGCAGCCCCAGTCGCGTCGTCGCCCCAACCAGCGTGAAGGGTTGCAACTCGATCCGAACGGTGCGCGCTGCCGGGCCCTCACCGATCACCAGGTCCAGCTCGAAATCTTCGAGCGCCGGATAGAGCACCTCTTCGACGACGGGGTTAAGTCGATGAATCTCATCGATAAAAAGCACATCTCGCGCTTCGAGATTGGTCAGGATGGCCGCCAGGTCGCCGGCCTTGGCCAGCACCGGCCCCGAGGTCATCCGAAACCCCACCCCAAGTTCGCGCGCCATGATCTGCGCCAGCGTCGTCTTGCCCAGCCCCGGAGGGCCGTGAAACAGCGTGTGATCCATCGCCTCGCCGCGCATCCGCGCCGATTGAATGAACACCCGCAGATTGGCCCGTGCCGCCTCCTGCCCCACGAACTCGTCCAGGCACTGGGGCCGCAACGCCCGGTCCATATCCTCGGGAAGCGGTGCGGCACGCAATGTCGGGTCGGGCTCGGCCATGAATTATCCCTTCGGTGCCAGGAGCTTGAGCGCCGCACGGATGAGCGCTGCCGTATCCGCGCCAGGCGTGTCACCTGCTGCCTGCGCCACGGCGCCCGCGGCCTCGCCCGGGCCATAGCCGAGGTTCGACAGCGCCGACAAGGCCTCGGATTGCACCGCTGCATCGCCACTTGGCGCGGACGCGCGCGGCGCGGGCGTGGGGGCAGGATCGCTTTCGATCACGTCTGCCGCAGCGGAATCGGATCCCTGCATCGCCTCAAGCGCACCGCCCAGCGCCATGACCGTCGGGGCCTTGTCCTTCAGCTCATTGACGATCCGCTGTGCCGTCTTTGGGCCGATCCCCCGGGCGGCCTTCACTGCATTCCAGTCGCCCAGCGCGATCGCACGGTTAACTCCTTCTGCACCAAGTGCGCTCAAGATGGCCAATGACGCTTTCGCCCCAACCCCCTGAACACTCATCAGCAGGCGATGCCATTCCTTCTCCAGCAGCGACGGAAAACCGTAAAGTTGCAAAAGATCCTCACGTACCAGCAGATCGGTGTAAAGTGTTACCGCCTCACCCGGTCCGGGCAACCCCGCGAGGGTGCGATCGGAACAATAGACGAGGTAACCAACACCGCGCACGTCGATCAGCGCATGATCATCTCCCCTGTAATCCAAGAGCCCGCTAATCTTGCCGATCATGCCCTCACCATTTTCTCCGCGGCGGAGACCGCCTCTGCGCTGCGGGCATGATGCGCATGACAGATCGCGACAGCCAGTGCATCCGCTGCGTCCGGCCCCTCGATCACGACCCCGGGAAGCTGCATTTTCACCATATGCGCGACCTGGCCCTTGTCCGCGTGGCCCACACCCACCACCGTTTTCTTGACCGTGTTGGGTGCATACTCACCCACGCAGAGCCCGGCCTGCGCGGGCACTAGCAAGGCGATTCCGCGCGCCTGTCCGAGCTTGAGTGTGGCTGCACCGTCCTTGTTTACAAAGGTCTGCTCGACGGCCGCCGCGTCGGGCGCGAATTTGATTACGACGGCCTGAAGTTCTTCGTAAAGCCGCCTGAGCCTTTCGGGCAATTCACCCTCACCGGACCGACAGGTGCCATTGGCAACGTGACTCAGCCTGCTGCCGTCTACATCGACAACTCCCCAACCAAGGTTCCGAAGCCCTGGATCGATTCCTAAAACCCGCATCGATTTTTCCTGCCCTGTTGCCTTTTTGAACCACTAGCACGAAACAGGAACACAAGCCAACGACAATCGCGCATACGCCAAAAACGACCATTTTGAATCCGGCGCGACAAACGCGGTCAAATTACGCCCATTCCTGTGCAGAAAACGACATCCTTTTGTGGCAGAATGGCCTTGTTTTAAAGGCTCCAAGGTCCGATTTCGCCCATGCATATTTTGCATAGGACTTATGCCGTTTTCACTGCTTGTCGTGATCTGGAACCGGGCCTATTTGCCGTTCAGCACAATGAACCGCCACTCAAAACAAGGAAACATGGATATGGCTGTAATCGACACCCCCCGCGTTCAGCTTTCCGCTGGCACCAACGGCCGTATCGGCCAGCTCTTCGCATCGCTTGTCGCGACGATCGTGGCTTGGAACGATACCCGCGTGACTCGCAACGCATTGTCGCAACTGAGCGACCGCGAGCTTGAGGATATCGGCCTCTGTCGCGGTGATATCGACAACATCGCGGCAAAACGCTGAGCAGTGAAACGAGAGCGTTCCGCGAAAAGCCTTAGCTGCAAGCGCAATCGAGAAAGCCGCGCCGGGCCTAATCCCGGCGCGGCTTCTTTTTTGTCTTTGGATACGGGTCGCTACTTTATGAAGGGCGAGATAGTGCTGGCAATTCTCACGCTCACCCTGTCAGGCTGCAAGGCCCATGCCCCGGCTTGTTCGAAAATGGTTCCCTGTTTCATCTCGTCAATGTGGCCAGCATAGCCGGTGGCACCGAGATGCGCGATAGCAACGCTCTTGAACAGGCAAAAGCCTAGAATGAGATAAATAAGGCCCTTGACTGGAATGCTGGGGCCACTGCGACGGGGTCGGACAACAACCATCCCATCGGGACCGACAACAGGGGCATAAGATAGTCCCCGGGCAACTCTACGCCTGGTGCTGCCGATACGCGTCAGCCGCTTTTCAAAATTCATCAAATCGTCAGACATTCAGGCCTCCGGCACATACCCCCACCGAAGTAGATCAACCTTGCTCTCAAATTATGGCAGCATTGTGGCAAATTGCTGGAATAAGGCAGAAAGCTGGCAATTTCAGTTCATTTTACTTAAGCCTTAGCCAGCATCAGCGTCGTCCATTCACCAATTTCATCGCGTGAAAAAACATTGGTTCCCAAACGTGAATAAACCTCCTGAACTTCATCGGCCTGTTCGTTCAAGATGCCCGAAAGAATCGCCCTCCCGCCTTGTGCCAGAGCAGCGATCAGATCCGGCGCGAGCGCAACAAGCGGCCCCTTGAGTATGTTGGCAAAGATCAAATCGAAAGGTGCAGCCGCCGCAAGTTCGGGATGATCGAAACCTGCCGCCTCGACACAACGCAGCCGCCCCTCCAAACCATTGGCCCGTACGTTGGCCTCGGCCACTTCGACTGCGAGCGTGTCGATATCGCTGGCGATGATCGGATCGGGCCAGACCCGCGCCGCCGCCATGGCCAGAACCGCCGTGCCACAACCGATATCCGCGACGCTTTTGCCGACAAACCCTGCCTCGACAAGCCGATCAAGGGCGCGCAGACAGCCAAGTGTCGTGCCGTGATGACCGGTGCCAAAAGCCATCGCCGCCTCGATCAGTAGCGGCTCGGCCCCTTCGGGCACCTTGTCGGCGTCATGGCTGCCATAGACAAAAAATCGACCAGCCTCGACCGGCGCCAGTTCGCGGCGAACCTTGGCGACCCAGTCGGTTTCTGGTAGCTCCGAGATCACGAAAGGCCGGGTAGCGTGCATTGCCTCAAGAAGGGCAAGACCCGCGCGATCGGGTGGTTCGGCGAAATATCCGCCCACCTCCCAAAGCCCCGAGCCGTCTTCAACCTCGAACACCCCCACGCCGACCGGTTCGGGATCGAGCCGCTCCATCGCTTCGCCCAACGCCTCGGCGGCGGCTTTTCCGGCAAGGGTGGTCAATGCGGTAAAGGTGGGCATGGCGCGTCTCCGGTGTTTTCACTGGCGGTAAGCGCAATGCACCCGGCGGTCAAGCACCCTTCCCCGGGGCGATCACTCGGCCGGGGCCGGAGTGACGAACCGTGCGAATATCGTCTCGTGGCCCGGCTCCGGGTGACGCGGAATCAGCAGGGCCAGGCAGAGCGACACCCCGGCCATCGACGCCGCAAGAACAAAGACCGAGCCGGGGGAGACCAGCCAGAGATAACCGAGCATCGCGGGCAGAAAAACCGCCGCGATATGATTGATGGTAAAGGCCACCGCGGCAGTCGGGGCAATATCACCCGGATCGGCGATCTTCTGGAAATAGGTCTTGAGGGCAAGTGCCAGCGCAAAGAACATGTGGTCGAGCACGTAAAGCACGGCCGCCAACACCACGCCCCAGCCGAAATAGTATATCCCACCATAGGCCAGAAACACGCAAACAAGCCCCACATATTCGAACGCGAGCGCGTTTCGCTCACCGAAATGCGCCACCGCCCGACCAAAAAGCGGTGCGACCACAATGTTGAACACAAGGTTGATCAGGAAAAGCGCGGTTACTTCGTGAACGTCGAAACCGAATTTCTCGACCATCATGAATCCGGCGAAGACGATGAATATCTGACGCCGTGCACCGGACATGAATTGCAGCGCGTAATAGAGCCAATAGCGCTTGCGCAGGATCATTCTCTTGACCTGCGGATTGGGCGCCTCGAACTGGGGATAAGCGAAGAACGCGAAAACCGCGATCAGTGCGGTCGTGCCGCCCGCGACAAGGTAGACGAAGGCATAGCTCAGATCAAAAGCCCGCCAGGTGAGTACGATCAACCCATAGGCCAAGAGCGTCGCCGCCGATCCCGCCGCCAGCAACAGGCCCAGCACCTGCGGTGCACGATCCTTGGGCAGCCATTGCAATTGCAGCGACTGGTTGACGGTCTCGTAGTAGTGAAAGCCGATGGAAGAGAGCATTGTGATGGTCAGGATCCCGGCCATGGATGGGAAAAACGCGGTCAACGCCGTGGCAACGCCCAGAAGGATGAGCGATACAAGCGCAAGCACCTGTTCGCGCATGAAGACAATGATCGCGATCACCCCGATGGCCAGAAAGCCCGGGATCTCGCGCACGGTATGCAACCAACCATTGTCAGAGCCGTCGAACTTTCCAACCTCGATAATGAAATTGTTCAGTAGTGCCGACCATGTGGCAAAGGCGATCGGCATCGCCGCCGCCATCAAGAATAGCAGTGCCACCGGCCGTCGCCAGAACGGCAGGGATCCCGCCTGATCGAGTGGAATTGCCTTGTTCATGCTTTCCGATACGCCTTTTCAACTGGATTGCCCAGCCCATCTGATCTGGATCAAGGCAACACATCAAAAGCCACGCATACGTTCACCGGGACCAGCGAAAGACATACCAATGGACCTGATCCCCCTCGTCGAACGCATCGGTGAAAGCCCCACCGCCGCCCTGTTCGGGCTGATCACGGGCATCGTTTTCGGCGTTGCCGCCCAACGGTCGCGGTTCTGCCTGCGTGCGGCAGCGGTCGAGTTCGCCCGCGGGATGATGCAGGACCGTGTGGCGGTGTGGCTTTTGACCTTTTCGACCGCTCTCGTCTGGGTGCAAGGGGCGCAGCTCCTGGGGCTGATGCGCAGCGACGAGGCCCGCATGATGTCCGTGCCGGGAAGCTGGTCGGGCGCGATCATTGGCGGATTGCTGTTTGGCGTGGGCATGGTGCTGGCCCGGGGATGTTCGGGGCGGCTTCTGGTGCTGGCTGCGACCGGCAATCTGCGCTCGGTCGTCTCAGGGCTGATCTTCGCGGTGGTGGCGCAGATGTCGCTTGCCGGGTGGCTTGCCCCGCTGCGCGATTATCTCGCCGCGCTCTGGATCACTGGTGGCGGGCACAATCTCGACCTGCTGGACGCCTTCGGACTGCCCCAATATGCGGGGCTGCTGCTGGGCCTCTTCACGGCGACCCTGGCGCTCTATACCTCCTATCGTCACCAGATCGGATTCGCGCGGCTCGTCTTTGCCTCCGGCGTGGGCTTTGCCGTCGCCTTGGGCTGGGTACTGACCTTCTCGCTCGGCCAGATCGCGTTCGATGCGGTCCCGGTCGAGAGTCTCACATTCTCGGGACCATCCGCCAACACGCTGATGTTCTTTCTCGACCGCAACGCTGTGCTTGAATTCGACATCGGGTTGGTCCCGGGTGTCGTGATCGGATCGTTTCTGGCGGCCATGCTGACCCGCGAATTCCGTTTTCAGGGCTTCTCCGACGAATCCAACATGCGCCGATCGATGTTCGGCGCGGTGCTGATGGGCTTTGGTGCGATGCTGGCCGGAGGATGCGCCATCGGCAATGGCGTGACCGGAGGGTCAATCTTCGCGGGCACAGCCTGGCTTGCGCTTTTCTGCATGTGGGTGGGCGCGATGGTCACCGATATCATCGTCGACCAGACCCGGGTGGCCGCCACTGCCTGAGTTCTGAGAAATCTCGTCAATAGAAACTCTGTGGATCGATATCGACCGTCAGACGCAGGTTCGGCCCCGGTTTCACCTGTGCGATCCATGCCGCCAGCGCCTTTTGCAGCGCCGCGCCCTTCGGCGCCTTGACCAGAAGGCGCACCCGGTGGCGCCCGCGGATACGCGCCACCGGTGCCGGCGCGGGGCCAAAGACCTGCGCTCCGATGCATCGCAGCGGAGCCTCGTTGCGGGCAAGTTCTGCCCCTGTGTCAAAGGCCTCCTGCATATCGGGCGAGGACAGGATGATCCCGGCCATGCGGCCAAAGGGCGGCACCCCCGCATGGCGGCGCTCCTCGGCCTCGGCGCGCCAGAACGAGTCCTCGTCACCGGCCAGAATGGCACGTATCACCGGGTGCTCAGGCTGATAGGTCTGCAAAAGCGCCTCGCCCGGCCTGTCGGCCCGACCGGCCCGCCCCGAGACCTGCCGCATCAATTGGAACGTGCGTTCGGCGGCACGCAAATCCGATCCCTGAAGCCCGAGATCCGCGTCGATCACACCCACAAGTGTCAGCAGCGGGAAATTATGGCCCTTGGCAACAAGTTGGGTGCCGATCACGATATCAGCCCCGCCTTCGGCAATCTCAGCAATACGCGCCTTCAGCGCGCGGGCCGAACCGAAAAGGTCGGACGAGAGCGTTGCGATCCGGGCATCGGGAAACAATTCGCTCGCTTCCTCCTGCAACCGCTCGACCCCGGGACCGACAGGGGCCAGCCGATCTTCGGCGCCGCAGGCAGGGCAGGCATCGGGGATCGGCCTCGTCTCGCCGCACTGGTGGCAAACGAGCCGCTTGAGAAAACGGTGTTCGACCATGCGCGCATCGCAATGGTCACACCCGATCTGATGCCCGCACGCCCTGCAGATCGTGACCGGCGCATAGCCCCGTCGGTTGAGGAACAAAAGCGATTGCTCACCGCGCTCGATCCGCTCGCGCACAGCTCCGGCAAGGCGCGAGGAGATCCAGCGGTTGGATGGCAGATCGGCCCCCCGCATGTCGACGGCACACATGTCGGGCAAGGCAGAATCGCCAAAGCGGCTGGTGAGCTCGAGCTTGGCATACTTGCCCGCTTCCGCATTGGCCCAGCTTTCGAGGCTTGGCGTGGCCGAGGCCAGAACCACCTGCGCTCCGCAGATCGACGCCCGCAGCACGGCCATGTCGCGGGCGTTGTAGAGCGCGCCGTCTTCTTGCTTGTATGAAGTGTCGTGCTCTTCATCGACAACGATCAGCCCCAGATCGAGGAATGGCAGAAAGAGCGCCGAACGTGCCCCCACGACCAATTGCGCCCCGCCCTGCCCGACCATTTTCCACGTCCGGCGGCGTTCGGTTATTGTGACGCCCGAATGCCACTCCGCCGGTTTCGCACCGAACCGCTCCTGAACCCTTGCGATGAACTCGGCGCTGAGTGCGATCTCGGGCAGCAGGACAAGCGCCTGTTGGCGCTGGCGAAAACACTCTGCCACTGCTTCGAGATAGACCTCGGTCTTGCCCGACCCGGTGATCCCACGCAGTAGCGTCGTGCCATAGGTGCCCGAGCGGATACCGCGGCGCAGATGCTCGGCTGCTGCGGCCTGATCGGCGGTCAGGGCTTTGCTGGCACGCTCTTCATCGAGCAGTGGAAAGGGTACATCACGCGGACTGTCCTCTTCATGCACGGCCCCTTGCTTGACCAGCCCCTTGACAACCGAAGGCGTGACCCCGGCGGCATCGCTCAACTCCTTGAGGGTAAAGGACAAGCCACCATATTCCTGCAATGTCGCCAGCACCCGGCGGCGGGCGTCGGTCATTCGGTCGGGCACGCTATCGCCCGGGCGATAGACCTTGCGCATCGAGGGCGGATCGCCCAGCCCCGGCGCCCGCGTGGCGAGCCGCAGCATCGCGGGAAGCGGTGTCAGGGTATATTCCGCCGCCCGTTCGAGAAAGATCTGCATCTCTTCGCGCATTGGTGCCACGTCGAGCACCCGGATGACGGGGCGGATCTTCGAGCGGTCGAAATCGCCCCGGCCCGGCGCGCAGACCACGCCCAGAACCTTGCGCGGGCCAAGCGGCACCTCGACAAATGCGCCCAGATGACAGCCGCCTTCAGGCGCCTTGTAATCCAGCAAACGATCGAGCGGCTGTGTCGTGAGCACCGCAACCAGATCGCCGTGATCGAAAAAATCCTGTCGGCCCATGGCCACTCCGGGTTAGGGGTTTCGAGAGTTATTGGTATCGGGTAAAGCGACCCGAGACAAAACCCAAACTTCACCGGGGCAGATGCCATGAAATTCTTTGTTGATACGGCCGAGATAGACGCGATTGCCGATTTGAACGACCTGGGCATGGCCGACGGCGTCACGACAAACCCGTCGCTCATCATGAAGTCGGGGCGCGATATCCTTGAAGTCACGAAAGAAATTGCCGAGCTTGTCGACGGCCCCGTCAGCGCCGAGGTGGTCGCGACCGAGGCCGAGGCAATGATTGCCGAGGGTCGCAAGCTGGCTGAGATCGCCGACAATATCGCGATCAAGGTACCGCTGACATGGGACGGGCTAAAGGCATGCAAGGTGCTGAGCGCGGAAGGTCGCATGGTAAACGTGACCTTGTGTTTCAGCATTAACCAAGCGCTTCTGGCGGCCAAGGCGGGCGCCAGTTTCATCAGCCCCTTCATCGGACGGCTTGATGACCTCAATCTCGACGGGATGGAACTGATCGCCGATATCCGGCGGGTCTATGACAATTTCGCCTTTGAGACCGAGATCCTTGCCGCGTCGATCCGCAGCGTGAATCACATTGCCGATTGCGCCCGCGTCGGTGCCGACGTGATCACCGCGCCGCCCAGCGTGATCAAAGCCATGGTGAACCATCCGCTGACCGACAAGGGCCTTGCGGCCTTTATGGCCGATTGGGAAAAAACAGGGCAGAAAATCCTGTAAAGGCATGTTATAAAGGCCGAAATACATGTTGAGGACACAATGAGCAGCAAGCCCGGGTTGGAGGACAGCCTTCGCGACAAGATCATCGCGGATCCGGATTTCATTCTTGAGGATCAAGATGTTATGCATGCACTCATCGCAGCGAACGAGCGCGCGATGGGTGGCAATATCGTTGACCTTCGGGGCATTGCGATGGAACGGCTCGAGGCGCGTCTTGATCGGCTGGAGGATACCCATCGCTCGGTCATCGCTGCCGCTTACGAGAACCTTGCAGGCACCAACCAGGTGCACCGGGCAATTCTGCGGATGCTCGATCCGCTCGAATTCGAAGTATTCCTGCGAGACCTTGGCGGCGACGTCGCCGATATCCTGCGGGTCGATTCCATCAAGCTGGTGCTCGAATCGGTTCAGAATGACGACGATCCGGTTGTTCAGCGATTGGGCGATGTCCTGTCGGTGGCCGAACCGGGATATATCGACCATTACCTGACGGCTGGGCGCGACGCACCGGTGCGGCAAGTGACTTTGCGCCAGGTCAACGAGGGCAATGACACGGTTTTCGGCGAGATGGCAGGCTGGATCCGCTCCGAAGCATGCCTGAAACTCGATTTCGGCGAAGGCCGTTTGCCGGGGATGCTGATCATGGGATCGGAGGACCCGCACCAGTTCACCCCGCAGCAAGGCACTGATCTTTTGTCATTTTTTGCAGGCGTATTTGAAAGGGCCATGCGCCGCTGGCTGGCATGAGCCTGATTTCCCCCGCCGCACGCGACGCTCTTGAAGGCTGGCTTGAAGGGCAAAGGGCGCTCAGGGGCGCCGCGGAGAACACACTCGACGCATATGCGCGCGACGTGACCGGATTCTTGACCTTCATTACCGAACACAAGGGCGCAAGCCAGGGGATCAAGCCCCTGATGAGGCTCAGCGTGTCGGACATGCGCAGCTGGATGGCGTTCACCCGTGGGCAAGGGGTCAGACCACGCTCGATGTCGCGAAAACTCTCGGCGGTAAAGAGCTTCCTGCGTTGGTTGTCCGAGCGTGAAGGTGCCGAGATCTCGGCAGTGCTCGCTGCGCGCGCCCCGAGATTCCAAAACAAGCTACCGCGCCCATTGGCAGAGGACGCAGCGCGCCGGATGCTCGACACGATCGGCCTTCAGTCGCAGGAACCGTGGGTTGCGGCGCGCGACGTGGCTGTTCTGACCCTCCTATATGGTTGCGGATTGCGAATTTCCGAGGCTTTGGGGCTGGATGGGCAGGACGCACCTTTACCAGAGGTCCTCAGGATTATCGGCAAAGGAGGTAAAGAAAGGATTATCCCGGTGATCCCTGCTGCGCGTGATGCTGTCGGACGCTATCTCGACCTGTGCCCATGGTCCAAAGAGGCGGGTGCCCCCTTGTTCCGAGGGGTGCGCGGTGGCAGGCTTTCGCCCCGGTCGATACAGAAGACGATGGCACAAGCGCGCATGCAGTTGGGCCTGCCTGCAAGCGCGACACCGCACGCGATGCGGCACAGCTTTGCCACGCATCTTCTGGGCGCAGGCGGTGATTTGCGCGCCATACAGGAGCTTCTGGGCCATGCCTCGCTTTCAACGACACAGACCTATACAAGCGTCGATCAGGCCCGACTGATGGAAGTTTACGACAAGGCTCACCCCAAGGCAGGCTGAGCATCGGGAAGTAAGATATGTCAAACCATTTCAAAGCCTTATCCGTTCACCTTCTGACCGCAACCGGCGCCGTTTTCGCGATGCTTGCGATGCTCGCGGCGGCGGGGCACCACTGGGACATGATGTTTCTTTGGCTCGTCGTTGCCTTTGCAGTCGACGGAATAGATGGGCCTCTGGCGCGCAAGTACGATGTCAAGCAACATGCCGACGAATTCGACGGGGTGCTTTTGGACCTGATCATCGATTATCTGACCTATGTGTTCATTCCGGCCTATGCGCTGTTTGAATCGGGGTTGCTGGGGGGCTGGACAGGCTGGGCCGCGATCATCGTGATCACCTATGCGTCGGCGCTTTACTTTTCCGATACGCGCATGAAAACAAAGGACAATTCCTTTTCCGGATTTCCCGGTTGCTGGAACATGCTGGCAATCGTGATCTTCGCGCTGAAACCGGATTTCTGGATCTGTCTCACCCTGATCGTCGTGCTGGCCGCAAGCATGTTCACATCGCTCAAGTTCGTTCACCCGGTGCGCACCAAGAGGTGGAAAAACGTAACGTTACCAATGGCTTTCGCCTGGACCTCCTTTGCCGGCTGGGCGGCCTGGGTGGATTTTCACCCCGAGAGCTGGGCCAGTTGGGGATTGATCGTGACAAGCATTTACCTGCTGTTTGCGGGGATCGCGCAGCAACTCATTCCCGAGCGCAACGCCCCACAGGGTTAACACGGGTTTTCGGCGAAAAATCGGGGGGTGATATGCGTATGACTCCCGACTGCCCCCCGGCTGCCGGGCAAATGCGGCGACGGGCGGGCAAAGTCAGGTTAACGCGGCGCGCGGTGCGGGCTCAGATCAACAGGCCCGCCGCACCCTCGTGACGCAGGAGCCAGACCTTGATTTCCACGCCGACGCCACCGGAGAACCCGCCCAGCCCGTTCGCTGCCAGAACACGGTGACACGGGATGATCACGGGGATCGGGTTGGCGCCACACGCCTGTCCCACCGCTTGCGCCGGGTGTTCCAGATCGCGGGCGATGTCGCCATAGGTGCGGGTCTCGCCCGGTGGGATCGCCAGCATCGCATTGCATACCGCGCGCTGGAACGCCGATCCCTCGACCCGCAACGGCAGCTCGAAAGAGAACCGGCTACCGTCGAAATAGGCGGCAAG
>NZ_JAWLDS010000004.1:30500-88533 GCF_041686535.1 Aquicoccus sp.
TTCGGTGAGGGTGAAGGAGCCGGTGGGCGTTTCAAGCGTGAGGCATGGCATATGGGGATATATGTCAGCAAAGCCACCAGTCGGGAAGGTGGGTTGCCCCGCCCTCCCCTTTTGGCCGGATCACCCCAGCGCCGCGTCACAGCGTCCGCAAACGCCCGGGTGGCGATGCGTGCCCACATCGGGCAGGATCTTCCAGCAGCGCCCGCATTTCTGCCCCTCGGCCTTTTCGAACACCACGCCCACGCCTTCGATCTCGGGCAGGCGGAACGCCTCTTGCGGGAGCGGATCGGCGGTGAGCGAAATGGCCGAAGTGATGCAAAGATCGGCGAAATCGACCGATTTCAGCGCCGCGAGCATATCCGCATCGCGGACATGCACGACCGGGGCCGCCTCGAGCGAGGCGCCGATCACCTTTTCGGCGCGCTGCACTTCGAGCGCTGCGGTCACCACCCGGCGCGCGCGGCGGATCATGGCCCATTTCGCCGCCAGCGGCTCGTCGAGCCAGTCGGCGGGGGTTTCGGGGATATCCTGCAAATGCACCGAACTGTCGTCGCCCGGGAAGCGCGAAAGCCAGACATCCTCCATCGTGAAGACGAGGATCGGGGCAAGCCACGTAGTCAGGCGGTGGAACAGGACGTCGAGCACGCTGCGCGCGGCGCGGGCGCGGTCACTGTCGCCGTCGCAATAGAGCACGTCCTTGCGGATGTCGAAATAGAAGGCCGAAAGGTCCACCGTGCAGAAATTGAAGATGGCCGAGAACACGTCCTGGAAATCGAACGCGCGGTAGCCCGTGCGCACCTTGTGATCCAGTTCGGCAAGGCGATGCAGCACCCAACGCTCAAGTTCGGGCATGTCCTCGGGGGCGACGCGCTGCGCCTCGTCGAACTGCGCGAGGCTGCCCAGCATGAAGCGCATGGTGTTGCGCAACCGGCGGTAGCTGTCGGCCACGCCCTTGAGGATTTCCGGGCCGATCCGCTGGTCGGCGGTGTAATCGGTCTGCGCCACCCAGAGGCGAAGGATATCGGCGCCGTATTGTTTCACCACCTCGTCGGGCAGGATCGTGTTGCCGAGGCTCTTGGACATCTTGTTGCCCTTGGCGTCGAGGGTAAAGCCATGCGTGACCACGTTGCGATAAGGCGCGCGCCCCATCGTGCCGCAGGCCTGGAGCATCGAGGAATGGAACCAGCCGCGATGCTGGTCGGTGCCTTCGAGATAGACATCGGCAATGCCGTCGGGGGTGCCGTCGGGGCGGTCGCGCAGCACGAAGGCATGGGTCGACCCGCTGTCGAACCAGACATCGAGCACGTCAAAGACCTGTTCCCAAGCGTCGGGATCGTAATCGGACCCGAGGAACCGTTCCTTGGCGCCCTCCTTGTACCACGCATCCGCGCCCTCGGCCTCGAACGCCTCGACGATGCGCCTGTTCACGTTCTCGTCCCGCAGAAGGAAATCGTCATCCGTGGGCAGCGCGCCCTTTTTC
Source organism: Aquicoccus sp. (assembly GCF_041686535.1). Lineage (NCBI taxonomy): Bacteria > Pseudomonadati > Pseudomonadota > Alphaproteobacteria > Rhodobacterales > Paracoccaceae > Aquicoccus > Aquicoccus sp. Next base: position 31,981 of record NZ_JAWLDS010000004.1, read on the forward strand.
ACGAAACAGGTGAGCGGCACGCCCCAGGCGCGTTGCCGGGACAGCACCCAGTCGGGGCGCGTCTCGATCATCGAGTAGAGCCGGTTGCGCCCGGAAGGCGGCGTGAATGTCACCAGCTCGTTGATCGAGGTCAGCGCGCGTTCGCGGATCGTGGTGCCGTGGGTGTCGTTGCCGCCCGCCGGCCTGTCGATGGCGGCAAACCATTGCGGCGTGTTGCGATAGATCACCGGCGCCTTGGAACGCCAGGAATGCGGATAGCTGTGCTTGATCTTGCCGCGCGCCAAGAGGCCGCCGACGGAGGCGAGCTTGTCGATCACTGCCTTGTTGGCGTCGCCCTCCTTGCCCTTCTCGGTCAGGATGCGCGTGCCGCCGAAAAACGGCAGATCAGGGCGGAACGAGCCGTCGTCCATCACGTTATAGGTGATGACCTGTTCGAGCATCCCAAGCCCCCGGTAAAGCTCGTATTCCTCCATCCCGTGGGAGGGGGCGCAATGGACGAAACCGGTGCCTTCCTCGTCGGTGACGAAATCGGCCGCGCGGAAATCGCGCGGGTCATCCCATTCGCCGCCTGCACCTTCGGCATGGGCGAGCGGATGCAGGAGGGAAAGGCCCGACAGCTCGTCGGCGCTCACGTTGCGGACGCGTTTCCACATGCCATCGGTGAGCCGCGCGCGGGTGAGCGTGTCATGGGCGAGATTGTCGGCAAGGATGAAGCGGTCACCGGGCGCGGCCCAGCATTCTTCGGGCGTGTCAGTCACTTCGTAGAGGCCATAGGGGATGTCGGCGCCATAGACCACCGCCTTGTTCGACGGGATGGTCCAGGGGGTGGTGGTCCAGATCACCACGAATGCGCCCAGAAGGTCGGTGTCGATACAGGCGTCTTTCTCGGCGAAATGATCGGCTGCAGCGACGCGGAACTTCACCCAGACGGTAAAGCTCTCCTTGTCATGGTATTCCACCTCGGCCTCGGCCAGCGCGGTCTTTTCCACGGGCGACCACATCACCGGTTTCGAGCCCTGGTAGAGCGTGCCGTTCATCAGGAATTTCTGGAACTCCTCGGCGATCACCGCTTCGGCGTGGAAATCCATGGTGAGGTAGGGGTCGGCCCAGTTGCCGGTGACGCCGAGGCGCTTGAACTCCTCGCGCTGGATGTCGATCCAGCCTTCGGCGAAGCTGCGGCATTCCTGGCGGAAGGCGACGACATCAACCTTGTCCTTGTCGAGCCCCTTGGCGCGGTATTCTTCCTCGATCTTCCATTCGATAGGCAGGCCGTGGCAATCCCAGCCGGGGACATAGCGCGAATCGTGGCCCATCATCTGGTGGCTGCGCACGATCATGTCCTTGATCACCTTGTTGAGCGCGTGGCCGATATGCAGGTGGCCGTTGGCATAGGGCGGGCCGTCGTGCAGCACGAAATCGGGGCGGTGCGGTTTCTCGCGCAGGCGATCGTAGATGCCGATCCGCTCCCACCGGGCGAGCCATTCGGGTTCGCGCTTGGGTAGGCCCGCGCGCATCGGGAAATCGGTTTGCGGCAGGTTGAGCGTGTCTTTGTAATCGGGGGTCTGTGCGGGGGTCTGGTCGGCCATGACCGTGGTCTCACTTTGAATTCGAGGAATGGGAGGGTTCGAGATCGGCGCGGTGTCTCATACGCCTTTGCCCGGCGGCCCGCTTGATCAGGGCGCCGGGGATATAATTCGGATAATGATCGCGAACCCAGTCATCTTGTCCGGCGTTATAGGCGCGCATCGCGGCAGGGTCCAGTGCCTGTGCATCCTCTTTCGGTTGGGGTCGAAGGGCGATAGTCTGACTGTTCCAAGCAGGGAAAATGCCATGACGACACTGCCCCCGAGATTCGATGTGACCCGCGACGAGATCGCGCGCGTGGTCGAGGCATTCTATGCCCGCATTCGCGCGCATCCCGGGCTGGGCCCGGTCTTTGCCGCTCACATCGACGACTGGCCCGCCCATGAGGCGCGGATCGTGGATTTCTGGGCCAATGCGATCCTCCACGAGCGGTGCTATGACGGCAACCCGGTGGCGGTGCATCGCGCGGCGGGCAATGTGCGACCGGGCATGTTCGACACCTGGCTGGCGCTCTTTGACCGGGTGCTGGTGCAGGAGTTGCGCGCGGATCAGGCGGCGGCGTGGTCGGCGCTGGCCCATCGCATCGGGCGTTCGCTGCGCGCGGGCGTGGTCGAGCGGATGCGCGGGCCGGGGGGCGTGCCGATCCTGCGGTAGGCGGCCGGAGAGCATCGCTTTTCATCGAATGCATCCCTGCCCGGAACAGCGGCGAAGCCGCCCGGGCAGCACACGGCCGCCCCCCGGCCGGGTGCTTTCGATATGGCGCGCATCACTTCGGATGCAGGCAAGACGCTGCGGGATAAACCGCCCGATGCTGATGTGATGAGCACCCGACCGCGGCCACGTGCGGCCCTCTCATCCGGCGCAGCTGGACTTGGTTGAATCCGAACAGAAACGACACGCAATTGGATCGCACCTTGATCTTTATGCCTCGCCCTTGTCCTTGCCGCCATCGAACAGCCCGCGAAGCGCACGCCCGACCAGCGCCGAGACCGAGGGCCGCCGAACCGTGGCAAAGGGCAGCGGGCGACAGACCTCGATCGCCGCCACCCCGACGCGGGCGGTGAGCGCGCCGTTGACCACGCCCTCGCCGAACCGGCGCGACAGCTTGCTCAGAAGCCCGCCACCAGCGAGGCTTCCCAGCATGTCATCGCCCACGGCCACCGCCCCCGTGGCCACCAGGTGCGTGAGCACCGCGCGGATCAGCCGCCAGCTTCCCAGCGTACCGGAGCGACCGCCATAGATCTCGGCAATGCGGCGGATCATGCGGATATTGGCGGTGAGCGCGGCGGCCACATCGGCCAGCGCCAGCGGCACCAGCGCCGTGATCAAGGCCACCTGCCGCGCCGCACCTTCCACCTCGCGCAGGGCGCGGGAATCGAGCGGGGTCATCAACTCGACCTCGGCCAGCCCCAGGAGCGTGGCGGCCTCGAACTGGTCAGGCGCGCGCTCGGCCAGACGTTCACGCCCCCATCTGAGGGCATCGCGCCCGGCATAAAGCGCATCAAGCCGCGCCAGAACATCGCGCGCGCCGGCAAGATCATCGCCCGCCAGCGCCTCGCTGGCGGCGCGGTGGATGAGGTCCATGCGCCGCAATCGCGCAAAAGCGGCCAACTCGCGCAGGGCGATCACGATGAGCACGATCACGAAAGCCGCGAGAAGCCCGGTGACCGCCCAGCCGAGCAGGGGCGACCGGTCGAGCAAGCCATTGACGAAATCCCATGCCGCGACCGACACCACGGTAGCAAGGATCAGCCCGGCCAGCCCCCAGAACCAGCGCGCCAGCCGTGACGGGCGCGCCGTCGCCAGTGCCGCGACCGACTGCATGGCCCGTCCCTCGGGGATGGCCTCGTCGGGCACGGGCGGGGCCTCGGAGGGGCCGCGCCCGGGCGTCTCGTCAAGGTCGATCAGGACGGGGCCGTTGGTCATGGCGCATTCCTTTCCCAGATCATCTGCACATCGGGCAGGCCATCGTCGTTGCCCGACCCGTTCGAGAGCCGCGCTGGATAGAACCCGTGGCGCGCGTAAAATGCACGCGCGGCGCGATTGTCCTGCCCGGTCCAGAGTTCGAGCCGTTGCGCGCCCGCCTGCGCCTCGGACAAGAGCCGCGAGCCGATCCCCCTCCGCCGGGCCCGGGGATGGGTATAGAGCGCATGGATGCGCGCGCCGTCGCGGATGATGAACCCTTGCGTGCCCGCCGACGCTGTCAGCACACGCACCCTGCCCGCCCGCACCAGCCGGGCCAGCAATACCAGGTCCGAAAGCCGCGCCTTTGCGCCCTTGCCCGTGCCGGCGCCCGACCAGAGAATCCGGGCAATCGCGGCCAGATGCCAGAGCCGCGCCCGGCCGGGTCTTGTGGGTCCGGGCCTCGCACCGGGGCCGATCACAACCGGTCCCCGATCAGGAATTCCGCTGCCCGATCGAGACGGATATGCGGCGGACCGTCGCCGGGCCTGAGGCTGAGCGGTGCGGGCGCGAACCGCATCACCGAGTAATCGGCATCGAGCCATGTCTGCGCCCCTTCCCGCGCCGGGGCCAGAAGCCGGGCCGGGTCTTCGGGCAAGTCACCTGCAAAGAATGCCGCCTGCCGGCCGGTGTCGAGCCGCCGCCCCCGCACGCAATCGAGCGCACGCCCGTCATGGGTGCGGGTTTCCTCGACCGTGGCGCGCAACGCGGCGATGGACATGGCGCGGGTCTCGGCCCCCGCGAAATCGGCGCGGTCCGCCGCCTCGCGCAGCATCGCCTGCATGATCGCGGTCAGGCGGGGGTGCTGGGCGTGGTGCAGGTGATCGGCCTTGGTCGCGGCAAAGAGAATGCGTTCGACCCGCCGTCCCATCAAGAGCCGACTGAGAAGCGCATTGCGGCCGGGGCGAAAGGCACCGAGGATCTCGGCCATCGCCCGGCGCATGTCATCGACCGATTGCGGCCCCTTGTGAATCGCGCCCATCGCGTCGACCAGCACCACCTGCCGGTCGATCCGGGCGAAATGATCGCGAAAGAAGGGTTTGACCACGCCCGCCTTGTAGGCGTCAAACCGCCGCTCGAAGGCACGCCAGAGGCTGCCGCGTGCGGGGCGTTCGGCGCGCGGCATCGGCGCGAATGTCAGCGCCGGACTGCCAGCAAGATCACCGGGCAGAAGGAACCGCCCGGGCGTGCAGTCATGAAACCCGGCGTCGCGCGCGGCGGTGAGATAGCCGGTGTAGGCACGGGCCAGCGCTTGCGCCTGTCCCTCATCCAGCGGGGAGGTGGCATCGGTGGCATGGGCCTTTGCGAGGAATTCCTCCGCCTCTGCGCGCCCCTCGATCCGGTCGAGCACCCCGGCGGACCACTCGGCATAGCCCTTGTCGAGCAGCGCGAGGTCGAGCAGCCATTCGCCCGGGTAGTCGACGATATCGAGATGCACGGTGCGCGGCCCGGAAAGCCCCGACAGTAGCCCCGCGGGCTGGACCCTGAGCGACAGGCGCAACTCGGATATGGCGCGGGTGCTTTCGGGCCAGTGCGGGTCGGGTCCGGTGAGGGCCGCGAGGTGCGATTCGAAATCGAAGCGCGGCACGGTATCGTCGGGCTGGGGTTGCAGGAACGCAGCACGGATGCGGCCCTGCGCCTGCGCCGAAAGGCCCGGCATCCGGCCCCGGTCCATCAGGTTGGCGATGAGCGAGGTGATAAAGACGGTCTTGCCCGCCCGGGCCAGGCCGGTCACACCGAGGCGGATCACCGGCTCGAAGAATGCCTCGGAAACCGCGTCGCCCACCGTTTCGACCCGGCGCGCGATCCCGTCTGCCAGCGATGTAATGACCACGTGGGCGCCCCTTTGTCCTGCCTCGGGCCAAGGATAACCGCCGCCCGGCCCGCTTGCTAGGGGGCAGACACCGGTACGTTTTCCATGCCTTGCCGGAGGCGCGCGCCGCCGCTATGGGAAAGCATGCCCAGATACGCGCTCAGGATCGAATATCACGGCGGCCCCTTTGCCGGCTGGCAGCGACAGGCCGACCAGCCGTCGGTGCAGGGCGCGGTCGAGGCTGCGTTGGCCCGGCTCGAGCCGCGCGCGCACAGCATCGCCGCCGCGGGGCGCACCGATGCGGGGGTGCACGCGCTGGCGCAGGTGGCGCATTGCGATCTCGGCAAGGACTGGGCGCCGTTCCGCCTCGCCGAAGCGTTGAATTACCATCTCAAGCCGCATCCGGTGGCGATCATCGCCGCCGCCCGGGTCGCGGAGGACTGGCACGCGCGGTTCTCGGCGGTGGAACGGCGATACCTGTTCCGGCTGCTGGTGCGGCGTGCGCCGGCGACCCATGACAGGGGGCTGGTCTGGCAGGTGCGCCAGACGCTGAACATTGACGCGATGCAGGAGGGCGCCGCGCACCTGGTCGGGCGGCACGATTTCACCACCTTCCGCGCGGCCCAGTGCCAGGCGGCCAGCCCCGTCAAGACGCTGGACGAGATCACCATCGAAGAGCGCGATCGCGCCAATGGCGTGGAATACCGGTTCCACCTGCGCGCACGATCCTTCCTGCACAACCAGGTCCGCTCGATCGTCGGCACGCTGGAACGGGTGGGTGCAGGGGCATGGGCGCCCGACGACGTGGGCAACGCCCTCGCAGCCCGGGATCGCGCCGCGTGCGGACCGGTCTGTCCGCCCGACGGGCTCTACCTTGCCGGGGTGGGCTATCCCGACGATCCGTTCGCAGATTGAGCGGTCAGGAGCGGAGCCGGCCCCCGGGACCGGCAATTCAGGCCGAGCGCGAAAGGCGATCCTCGAGCACCTCGAAGGGCACGCCCGGCTCATCCTTGGCGCCGCGGATCACCAGCGAGGTTTTCACGCTGGCCACGTTCTCGGCGGCAGTCAGCTCCTCGGTCAGGAAACTCTGGAAAGTCGAGAGATCGGGCGCCACGCATTTGAGGATGAAATCCACCTCTCCGTTGAGCATGTGGCACTCGCGCACAAGGGGCCAGGCACGGCAGCGCGCTTCGAATCGGCTCAGGTCCGCCTCGGCCTGGCTTTGCAATCCGACCATGGCAAAAACCTGCACCTCGAACCCCAGTTCGCGCGGATCGACCTTTGCGTGATAGCCGCGAATGAAGCCTTGTTCTTCGAGGGTGCGCACCCGACGCAGACAAGGCGGGGCGGAAATGCCGATCCGCTTGGCGAGTTCGACATTGGTCATGCGGCCATCAGCCTGAAGCTCGGCGAGGATCTTGCGGTCGATGGGATCAAGACGCGGGCTTGGCATGGCAGGGTATCTCCGATGGAATTGCGGATGTTATAGCACCCCCCGTCGCACACGCAATAATGTTTCGCAAATCCGCAATTTCCTTAGCACGCACCGTGATCCAAGCCTGTCCTTCAGGCATTTTCCAACCGGGGCTTTCCTGTTCCCGGAGGCTTGGTTATATCGCGTTCATCGAATGCAAACCGGGCCGGGGGTGAACATGGCTGAGACACGACATACACGGGTTCTGATCATCGGGTCTGGTCCGGCGGGATACACCGCCGGCGTCTATGCCAGTCGGGCGATGCTGGATCCGATACTGGTGCAGGGCATCGAGCCGGGCGGGCAGTTGACCACCACCACCGAGGTCGAGAACTGGCCGGGCGACACCGAAGTGCAGGGCCCGGAACTGATGGTACGGATGGAAGCCCATGCCAAGGCGATGGGATGTGAAATCATCGGGGACATCATCACCGATCTCGACCTGTCGGAGCGCCCCTTTACCGCGAAAGGCGACAGCGGCACCATCTATACCGCCGACGCGGTGATCCTTGCCACCGGGGCGCGGGCGAAATGGCTGGGCCTTGAAAGCGAAGAGGCATTCAAGGGGTTCGGCGTCTCGGCCTGTGCGACCTGCGACGGCTTCTTTTATCGCGGGCAGGAGATCGTCGTGATCGGCGGCGGCAACACGGCGGTGGAAGAGGCGCTCTTTCTGACCAATTTCGCCTCCAAGGTCACGCTGGTCCATCGCCGAGACGAGCTGCGGGCGGAAAAGATCCTGCAGGACCGGCTCCTCAAGCACCCGAAGATCGAGCCCCTGTGGTTTCACACGCTTGACGAGGTGGTGGGCAGCGACGACCCCAAGGGCGTCGAGGGCGTGCGCGTCAAGCATGTCGAAACCGGCGAAATCACCGAGATCCCCTGCAAGGGCGTATTCATCGCCATCGGCCACGCGCCGGCGAGCGAGTTGGTCAAGGACCAGCTTGAAACCCACATGGGCGGTTACGTGAAGGTCGAAGCCGGCTCTACCCGGACCTCGATTCCCGGCGTGTTCGCGGCGGGCGACCTGACCGACCATATCTATCGGCAAGCGGTCACCAGCGCGGGAATGGGATGCATGGCGGCACTCGATGCCGAGAAATTCCTCGCCGAACAGGACGACTGAGTCGGCGCCAAGACAAACGCACCGACGCCCGCACCGAAAGGCACGGGCGTCTTGCGTTGCAGATGGGCCACGTCGGCCGATTTATCCCGCTCTGCGCCGCATATCGCTTGGCTAGCCGCCCCGTGCATGAGATGCGTTCAATCCTGAACACACTTTTGGACCAACCGCGATGATTGCCCCGGACGCGAAACACGGCCTGGCCGAGGAAGACCAACTCTTCCGGCTTTTGCGTCAGCTCGACCTGGCGCCGGATGCATCACAGCGCGACATCGCGGCGGCGCTGGGGATTTCGCTTGGGCGACTGAATGCACAACTGCGCTCCGCCGCCGCCGCGGGCCTGATCACGATCAGCGAACGGCCCGGACCGGACCGGCGACAGCGGTTTGCCTACGCGCTGACCGGGCGCGGCGGGGCCGAGAAGAACCGGCTGGCCGATCGGTTCCTGGCGCGGAAATTCGCGGAATATGAAGCGCTTCACGCTGAATTGACCGGAACCACGAGTGGCCTTTCTCCTCTCAAATACAGGACCAGACTCATGCAGAACAACCTTGCGCCAATCCCCGAACTCTACGTGTCTTATGAAAGTGCGCAGAAGCTCAAGTCCGAAGCGGGCGACCTCGTTAGCCACGACCTGACCCTGCGCCAGATCTGCGATCTGGAGCTTCTGATGAATGGCGGGTTCAACCCGCTCAAGGGGTTCCTTGGCCAGGACGATTACGATCGCGTCGTAGAGGAAATGCGGCTTGCCGACGGGACGCTCTGGCCGATGCCGATCACGCTGGACGTGAGCGAGGATTTCGCCGCGAGCATCGAACTGGGCCAGGACATCGCGCTGCGCGACCAGGAAGGCGTGATCCTCGCGACGATGACGGTGACCGACCGCTGGACGCCCGACAAATCACGCGAGGCCGAAAAGGTGTTCGGCGCCGATGACATGGCGCATCCGGCGGTCAATTACCTGCACAACGTGGCCGGCAAGGTCTATCTGGGCGGGCCGGTCACGGGTATCCAGCAGCCGGTGCACTATGACTTCCGCGGCAGGCGCGACACGCCCAACGAGCTGCGCGCGCTGTTTCGCAAGCTGGGCTGGCGCCGGGTCGTCGCGTTCCAGACCCGCAATCCGCTGCACCGCGCGCATCAGGAACTGACCTTTCGTGCCGCCAAGGAGGCACAGGCCAACCTGCTCATTCATCCGGTCGTGGGCATGACCAAGCCGGGCGACGTTGATCACTTCACCCGCGTGCGCTGCTACGAAGCGGTGCTGGACAAGTATCCCGGTTCGACCACCACGATGAGCCTTTTGAACCTTGCCATGCGGATGGCCGGCCCGCGCGAAGCCGTCTGGCACGGCCTGATACGCAAGAACCACGGCTGCACCCATTTCATCGTCGGTCGCGATCATGCCGGACCGGGCAAGAACAGCGCGGGCGAGGATTTCTACGGACCCTACGAAGCACAGGACCTCTTTCGCGAGCACCAGGACGAAATCGGGATCGAGATGGTCGATTTCAAACACATGGTCTATGTGCAGGAGCGCGCGCAATACGAAGCGATCGACGAGATCGAGGACAAGGACAATGTGACCATCCTCAACATCTCGGGCACCGAGTTGCGCCGCCGTCTGCGCGAGGGTCTGGAAATTCCGGACTGGTTCTCGTTTGCCGAGGTGGTCGAGGAATTGCGCCACCGTTACCCGCCCCGCTCGCAGCAGGGTTTCACCGTGTTCTTCACGGGGTTCTCCGGCTCGGGAAAATCGACCATCGCCAATGCGTTGATGGTCAAGCTGATGGAAATGGGCGACCGGCCGGTGACGCTGCTGGATGGCGATATCGTGCGCAAGAATCTGTCGTCGGAACTTGGCTTCTCCAAGGAACATCGCGACCTGAACATCCGCCGCATCGGCTATGTCGCGAGCGAAATCACCAAGAATGGCGGTATCGCGATCTGTGCGCCGATCGCGCCCTATGCCACCACGCGGCGCGCGGTGCGCGAGGAGATCGAGCAGTATGGCGCCTTCATCGAGGTGCATGTCGCCACGTCGATCGAGGAATGCGAACGCCGCGACCGCAAGGGGCTGTACCGGCTCGCACGGGAAGGGAAGATCAAGGAATTCACCGGGATTTCAGACCCCTATGACGTTCCGGAGAATCCCGAACTGCGGGTCGAGACCGAGAATGTCGAAGTCGACAACTGTGCCCACCAGGTGATTCTGAAGCTCGAGTCGATGGGCCTGATCGCCGGCTAGGGGCCCTGGCAGGTGACGCGGGGCATGGCGTGTCGCCAATGTCGCGAGAGCGTAAAGCGCGATCACGGCATTGGCGATTCAGCCTTTGTTCACACATCCTGACAAAGGGTTAACCGCAACGCGCGGTCGGTCAGGCATTGAACAGGAAGTGCAGGACATCGCCGTCCTTGACCTCGTAAGCCTTTCCTTCGACACGCATTTTTCCCGCTTCCTTCGCCCCCTGTTCACCACCGCAGGCGACGAAATCGTCATAGGCGATGGTTTCGGCGCGGATGAAGCCGCGTTCGAAGTCGCCGTGGATGACGCCGGCGGCCTGCGGGGCCAGCGTGCCGCGGCGGATCGTCCAGGCGCGGGCCTCTTTCGGGCCAACGGTAAAATAGGTCTCGAGGTTCAACAATTCGTAACCGGCCCGAATGAGCCGGTCGAGGCCGGGCTCGGCGAGGCCCATCTCTTCGAGAAACATCTCCGCCTCGTCGGCGTCGAGCTGGGCAATCTCCTCTTCGATCCGCGCGGAAATCACGACAGATGCATTGCCCTGCCCCTCGGCCATTTCGGCCACGGCGCGGGAATGGACGTTGCCGTTCGCGGCATCGTCCTCGGCCACGTTGCAGACATAGAGCACCGGCTTCGTGGTCAGGAGCTGGAGCATCTTCCAGGCCTTTGCATCCTCGGGATCGACCGCGACGGTGCGCGCGGGCTTGCCCTCTTCCAACGCGGCAAGCGCCTGTTTCAAAAGGCGTTCCTGCTGCACCGCCTCCTTGTCGCCGCCCTTGAGCTTGCGCTGGAGGTTGGCGCGGCGTTTCTCGATGCTGTCGATATCGGCGAGCATCAGCTCGGTCTCGATCGTCTCGGCATCGGCCACCGGATCGACCCGACCCTCGACATGGGTGACGTCGCCATCCTCGAAACAGCGCAGCACATGCGCAATGGCGTCGACCTCGCGGATATTGGCCAGAAACTGGTTGCCCAGCCCCTCGCCCCTGGAGGCGCCCTTGACGAGGCCGGCGATGTCGACGAAGGTCATGCGGGTGGGGATGGTTTGCCGCGACCTGGCGATCTCGGCCAGTTTTTCAAGCCGCGCGTCGGGCACGGCGACCTCGCCCACGTTGGGTTCGATCGTGCAGAACGGGAAATTCGCCGCCTGTGCCGCGGCGGTTCTTGTCAAGGCGTTGAAAAGCGTGGACTTTCCCACGTTCGGCAAACCCACGATGCCCATTTTGAAACCCATTTCACGACCCTTTTTTGCCAGCCTTGCGCGCGGCGCATCTAGGGGTGCGAGGGGTGCAGGGTCAACCCCTGTGCGGCAAGGGTTAACGCCGCTTTGGGGCGGAATTTGAGGGGGGTGACATCCGGCTGACATCCGGCTGCCACCCGGCTGCCGGGCAAACCGTCACGCCCCCCTGCCCCACGCTGGTTAACGCAACGCTCGATTGACCGGACCCGCGCTTGCCATATACTCGCCCGCATGGGGGAGAAGACGGGTCGGTCGGACAGAAAGACGCGCAGGCCGGACCCGCGCAAGGGAGGAAGTGCCGTGAGCGAGATCGTCGAGTACCGGATCATTTCCGCGATCTATACCAGGGCGGACGCGGACGAGCTTCACGACAAGTTGTCGAACCAGGTGAACGAATTCATCGAGTTGGGCTGGCAACCGCACGGGTCGATCTCGTCTGTCGTGCTGGAGAACGCGATCATCGTGATGCAGCCCATCGTCAGGAAACGGTGACGGGAGAACGGGGGACCTGCTGTTACAACCCTTGACTCACTCCAGAAGGCCGTCAGGGCGTGCTGCGGCGAAACGGTTTTGCCGGATACCGGCCAAAGGGTATGCGCCCGCCCGGATGGACGAGCACATGCCCGGGCCACAAGCGGCCCGGGCGGAATGAACTCGATCGAATGCAACCTTAGCCTGCCGAATTCCGCCCGATGCAATGGTGATTGATTTCCCCGTCGATTTTCTGCAAACCGCCCGGAACGGACAGCATCCCCGGGGAGGGCCAGCATGACACGGATCGACGCCACATTCGCCAAGCTCAGGGCGGAAGGAAAGAAAGCCTTCGTGGCTTACGTGATGGCGGGCGATCCCGATTACGACACCTCGCTCGAGATCGTGAAGGGACTGCCGGGCGCGGGGGTGGACATCATCGAGCTCGGCCAGCCCTTTACCGACCCGATGGCGGACGGGCCGACGATCCAGGCCGCGGGGCAGCGGGCGCTGGCGCAGGGCATGACCCTGCAAAAGACGCTCGACATGGCGCGGACCTTTCGCGAGACCGACACCGAGACACCGATCGTGATGATGGGGTACTACAACCCGATCTATTCGCGCGGGGTCGCGCGGTTCCTTTCCGATGCGAGGGAGGCCGGGATCGACGGGCTGATCATCGTGGACCTGCCGCCCGAAGAGGATGAGGAATTGTGCCTCCCGGCGCAGGAGGCGGGGCTCAACTTCATCCGGCTGGCCACGCCGACCACCGATGACAAACGCCTGCCGCGGGTGATGCAGAACACCTCGGGATTCGTCTATTACGTCTCGATCACCGGCATCACCGGGTCGGCACAGGCCGAGGCGGGCGACGTGGCCCCCGAGGTGGCACGGATCAAGGCGGCGGGGAACCTGCCCGTGGTGGTGGGGTTCGGCATCACCACGCCCGAGGCGGCGGCGCGGATCGCCGGGGTGGCCGACGGGGCCGTGGTGGGCAGCGCCATCGTGAGCCGGATCGCACAGGGCGACACGCCTGCCGAAGTGCTCGACTTCGTGCGGACGCTCGCCGAGGGCGCGCATTCCGCCTGAGCGGAGTCCGACCACGATATCTGCCCATTGGATGACCTGAACGGGCCAGATATCGGCGGTTGAAAGGTTGACGCTACGGTAATTTCTGGAAAGCCTCGGGCAAAGCGGTTAGGATGACGGCGAGGCAACGAGGCATGGGACAGCGCAGGATGACGCTGCAGAACACGAGACAGCTTCCCTTGAGGATCAACGCGTCGCACAAGAGCGATGTGCGCACGCAGTTCGCGGCGCTGTGCTATCGCGTGAACAACGGCAAGCCCGAGATCCTGCTGATCACGAGCCGCGGACGCAAGAGATGGATCGTGCCCAAGGGGTGGCCGATGCACGGGGTTACCCCCGGGACCGCCGCCTTGCAGGAAGCCTGGGAAGAGGCGGGGGTTCAGGGCAAGGCGGTCGAGCATTGCCTCGGCGTCTATTCCTATCCCAAGGAGTTCGACGACGGCACCATCGTGTCCTGTGTCGCCATGGTCTATCCCGTGCGGGTCAAGGCACTGGCGCATGATTTTCCCGAGGCCGGGCAGCGGCAGCGCAAGTGGTTCTCGCCCAAGAAGGCCGCCGCCAAGGTGAGCGAGCCGGAGCTCGGACATATCCTGCGCAGCTTCGACCACAGGTTGCTGAAGCCCTGAGCCGGACCTTGCACCGCGCAGCGGGCGGGTTATGTAGGTTGAAGGGCTTGAAGGAAAACCGCATGACATGATCAAGTTTTCGCTCAGATGTGCCGATGGCCACGATTTCGAAAGTTGGTTCCAGTCGACCGAGGCGTTCGACGCGCTAAAGGCCGGGGGGCATCTTGCCTGTGCGGTCTGTGGCGGCCTGGGGGTGGAAAAGGCGGTGATGGCGCCAAGGGTGAGCAAGGCGCAAGAGTCGACGACGACGGGCCAGGCGGGGCGGCTCAACGCCCCGGCGACACCGGCGGAACAGGCGCTGGCCGCGCTCAAGGCGCATGTCGAGGCCAATTCCGATTACGTGGGCATGGAATTCGCCCGCGAGGCGCGCGCGATGCACGAAGGCACGGCCCCCGAGCGGCCGATCCATGGCGAGGCCCGCGCCGACGAGGCGCGCCGGTTGATCGCGGAGGGTGTGCCGGTCGCGCCCCTGCCCTTTCGCCCCGGGCGCAAGTCGAACTGAAACCGGCGGAGGAACAGCCCGCCCGATAGAGGAGTTCCATCCATGCATGTCGTGATCACCGGCGCCAATCGCGGCGTGGGGCTGGCGCTTTGCGAAACCTATGCGGCGCGCGGTGCGCGGGTGACGGGAACGTCGCGCGACGGTTCGACCGGGCACCGGCTCGACGTGGCCGACCCGGCGGCGCATCGGGCACTGGCTGCGCGGCTTGATGGGCAAGCGGTCGATCTTCTGGTGTGCAACGCGGGGGTTTTCCTCGACAAGGCGCAAGATCTGGCGGGAGGCTATCCGCCAGAGATGTGGGCCGAGAGTTTCGCGGTGAACGTGACCGGTGTCTTCCTCGGCGTGCAGGCACTGTTGCCCAACCTGCGCATGGCCGAAAGCGCCCGTATCGCCATCATCTCGAGCCAGATGGGCAGCGACACGCGCGCGCCGGGCGGCTCCTACATCTATCGCGCATCGAAGGCGGCTGCGCTCAATCTCGGACGCAACCTTGCGGCGGACCTCAAGGCGATGGGCATCGCGGTGGGCATCTATCATCCCGGCTGGGTGCGCACGGACATGGGCGGATCATCGGCCGAGATCACCATGGACGCGGCCGCGCGCGGACTGGCGGCGCGTTTCGATGCGCTTTCGCTCGGCACGACCGGCGAGTTCCTGACATGGGACGGACGGGTGCACCCCTACTGAGCCGGGTCGACCCGCGGGAGAGGTCCGGGCGTCAACAGCAGCGGCGGAAACCGGACATGTCGCAGGTGCTTTCCAGCGGGAGCGCACGTTCGTCGACATTGACCAAATCATGCAGCAGTGGTGCCGCCCGGGCCGTTTCGACGAAATCGAAGATCGCGCTTTCGCTGCGTGTACCGGGTTGGCCCGGCGGGGCGAGGCTGCCGGTGATCCCCTTGCCCTGCCGGTCGAGCACCGCGATGCGATGGGCAAGGCGCGCGGCCTCGGACAGGTCATGCGTGATGAAGATCCCGCCGAACCCGCGCGCCCCGGACAGCGACAGCACCAGATCCTGCATGCGGCGGCGCAAGGCCGGGTCGAGCGCGGCGAAGGGCTCATCGAAGATCAGGAAATCCGGCTCGACCGCGAGCGCCCGCGCGATGGCGACCCGCGCGCGCATACCGCCCGAAAGCGCATCGGGGCGTTTCGAAAGGTCGTCGCGCCGAAGCGCCACCGCTTCGGCTGCGGCCTGGACCCGCGCCGCGATCCGGTCGGCGCTCATTCCGGCCAATCGCAGCGGAAAGGCGATGTTGTCGCGCGCATCGACCCAGGGCATCAGGCGCGATTGCTGGAACACCATGCCGTGGCGCGCATAACGGCGCATGATCCGCCCCCGGTCGGGTTTCAGGATACCCCCCGCGATCGCCGCGAGCGTGCTCTTGCCGCTGCCCGAGGGGCCGACAAGCGCCACCAGCTCGCCGGGCCGGATCACCAGCGACACGGTATCGAGCACACGCCGCCCGGCGAAGGCATGGCTGATCGTGGCAAGGGTCAGGCCGCTCATGCGTCCGGCCCTTGCCAATGGCCGGTGCGCGTCTGCAACGGGCGGATCAGCAGGTGTTCGATCAGCAAGAGGCCGGTGACCGCCAGCGCGACATTGGCCAGGGCCATGTCGATATCCATCTGCGCACGGGCGCGGGCCATCTCGGCGCCCAGTCCCGCGACATTGGTCACCAGTTCGGCCATGATCGCGACCTTGAAGCCCAGCGCCAGCGCGATGCCGATGACCGGGCCCAGCGCCGCGAGGATCTGGCGCAGGGCCACGCTGTGAAACCGGGCCAGCGCGGTGGCGCCGAAACTGGCCGCCATGTCTTCGAGATGCCGGTCGCGGCTGCGCACCGCGTCGACCGTTCCGATATAGAGGATCGGCCCGGTGACAATGGCGATGGTGAACAGGATCGCCCCGTGCGAGGGGCCGAACCAGATCATCGTTAGGATGACCCATGCGGTGGCAGGCATGCCCAGAAGGATGGTCGCCACCGGGGCCAGCGTCGCGCGGATCAGTGTGACATAACCCGCGAGCAGGCCAATCCCGCCGCCGATCACCGCCGACAACCCAAGCGCGACAAGCACCCTTGCCAGCGTGGCGCCCAGCGCCGCCCAGCCCGCAAGCCCCGAGAGGGCGGTGAGCGTGGCCGCAGCGGTTTGCCATGGCGAGGGCAGGATGAACGCACCGTAATGCCAATGCGCGACCTGCCAGAGCGCGAGGAAAAGCGCGATGCCCACAAGCGGCGGGCCGAGCCGCCACGCCGCGCGCCCGGCCAGAACGGGCAGCATGTCCGCCCATTCCGAAAAGCGCAGCCGGTGCCGCGCGCGGATGAGGCCCCGATCAGAGGGCATAGAGGTCATCATCCGGCAAGCGCCCGCCGAGGATCCCCGGATCGGCGGCCAGGAGCGCGTGGTAGAGGGCTTCGATCTCGGGGCGGGCACGGGATGCAGCGCGTACAGAAATGCTGGCAAATGGGATCGCCTCTTCCAGAAGCGCGGGCGCACGGTCGAGAAACGCCCCCGCATGGCCCGCCGCCGCGCTCGGATCGGCGTTGAGCGAGACCGCCGCCCGGACCAGCGCGTCATGCAGCGCCCCGGCCAGCCAGGGGTGTTCCGCCGCATGATCGCTTCGGATGGCCAGACACGCCTGCGGCAGGACCGGCCGCAGGCCGGTGATCCGGCCCAGCACCTCTTTCATCTGCACGCCACGGTGCAGCGCCTGACCGTCATCGCGCGCCCGGCGCAACACCGCGGTGGCCGCCGGTTCGGCGATCAGGGCGGCGTCGGCCCGTCCGGCCAGGAGAAGCTGACCGGCTTCCATATGGGTCGCCGCCGGGAGCAAGTCCGGCGCGTCGGCTCCGATATCGGCGGCACCCAGGCCGAGACGCATCATGTGACCGGTAAAGCCGTTGATGCCCGACAGGGCCACCCGCCTGCCGCGCAGGTCGGCGATGTCGCAGCCCGCGATGTCGCGCGCGACAAGCCCGCAATGCCCGTCGGTCAGGGTGGCGATCATGCGCAGATCAAGGCCCCGGTTGTACAGGCTGGCCGCGCCCTGTGTCGGCATGACCGTCACCGGCACCTTGCCCGAGACAAAGCCCGCGCGCATCTCGTCGAACCCGGACCAGATCGGCAGGTCCACCGCATCCGCGATCCCGTCGAACGCGCCGATGGCGCGGGCGTGGGCCAAGAGGATCCCCGGCCCCGATCCGGGTGTTTGCAGCACCAGCCGCGTGAGACGCGGCGTGTTCGCGCGCAGCACCGCCGGGGTGGCGAGGGCAGCCACCCCCATCACGAGGGCGGCGCGGCGGGTGAAGGGCAATCTGTGGTGTGTCATGGTTGGTGTTCCGGGCTGGTTGTTCGTGATTTCGCGATGCATCTTTTCGCCCGGGGCCGGCCTTGATCTGGATCAATCCTTCCAGCGCGGGATGGTACTGATACGCCATCGGGTTCATATGTCGCAGCCCGTTGGCCGGGATTGTCCCTGTCGTCCTTGGTCTTGCCCTTGGGGCCGGTCCGTCATACACCGCGCGCAACGCCAAGGATGAGGAAGGCCGATGCCGGTTCTCGTGATGAAATTCGGCGGTACTTCGGTCGCCACGCTGGACCGCATCCGCCGGGCCGCCAAGCGCGTGGGCGTCGAGGTGGCCAAGGGATATGACGTGATCGTCATCGTCTCGGCCATGGCGGGCGAGACCAACAAGCTCGTCGGTTATGTCGGCGAGACCTCGCCGCTTTACGATGCGCGCGAGTATGACGCGGTGGTGAGTTCGGGCGAGAACGTGACCGCCGGGCTGATGGCGCTGACGCTTCAGGAAATGGACGTGCCGGCGCGCAGCTGGCAGGGTTGGCAGGTGCCGCTCAGGACCACCAGCGCGCATTCCCAGGCCCGGATCGAGGAGATCCCGCCCGACAACATTCGCGCCAAGTTCGCCGAAGGGATGCGTGTGGCGGTCGTGGCCGGGTTCCAGGGCGTGAGCCCCGAGGGCCGGATCACCACGCTGGGCCGGGGCGGCAGCGACACCACCGCGGTTGCGTTCGCCGCCGCGTTCGAGGCCGAGCGCTGCGACATCTACACCGATGTGGACGGGGTCTATACCACCGACCCGCGGATCTGCGACAAGGCGCGCAAGCTCGACCGGATCGCCTTCGAGGAAATGCTGGAACTGGCCAGTCTCGGGGCGAAGGTGCTCCAGACCCGTTCGGTCGAACTGGCCATGCGCTACAACGTGAAGCTGCGGGTGCTGAGCAGTTTCGAGGAACAATCGGACGCGGCGGGCACGCTGGTCTGTGCCGAGGAGGACATCATGGAATCGAAAGTCGTCAACGGGATCGCCTATAGCCGCGACGAAGCCAAGATGACGCTGGTTTCGGTCGCCGACCGTCCCGGGATCGCGGCGGCCATTTTCGGCCCGCTGAGCGAGGCGGGGGTGAACGTGGACATGATCATCCAGAACATTTCCGAGGAGGGCCGCACCGACATGACCTTTTCCTGCCCCACCGACCAGGTGGCGCGCGCGGAAAAGGCCCTGCACGAGGCCAAGGCACGCGGCGAGATCAATTTTCACGACCTGATCGCCGATACCAACGTGGCCAAGATCAGCGCGGTCGGGATCGGGATGCGCAGCCAGTCGGGCGTTGCCGCACGGATGTTCAAGACATTGAGCGACGAGGGGATCAACATCAAGGTCATCGCCACCTCGGAGATCAAGATCAGCGTGTTGATCGACCGCAAATACATGGAGCTCGCCGTGCAGGCGCTGCATGATGCGTTCGAGTTGGAGAAGGCAGACTGAGCGTCGGGCGCTGCCGTTCCGGCGGTGCTGTCTCATTGATCAGATGCACAGGGGACGCGCAGAAAGACCACAACCCTTGCGGGAATTTCCGTTTGCCCGGGCCAGTTTCCCGTTTCCCTCATGGGGGGTGTGTGGTGTAAGGTTCGCGTCGGACGCAGGGTCGTGTCCGGAACCGGGGGAAGAGACTCCATGAGCGATGCGAGTGTGACCGACAGTCGGCAGATGCTTGGCCGGTTGCGTGGCGTCATGGCCGAGGACAGCGCCGGTCAGGCGCGTCTCGACAAGATCACCGGCCTGATCGCCGAGGAGATGCATTGCGAGGTCTGTTCGGTTTACCTGTTCCGCGATTCCGACACGCTGGAGCTTTGCGCGACCGAGGGTCTCAACCCCGACTCGGTACACCAGACGCGGATGCGGCTGGGCGAGGGGCTGGTGGGCCGGGTCGCGCGCACGGGGCGCATCATCAACACCGCCGACGCACCCGCCGAGCGCGGCTTCCGCTACATGCCGGAAACCGGCGAAGAGGTGTTCTCGTCCTTCCTGGGCGTGCCGATCCAGCGGCTGGGCGAGAAGCTGGGCGTGCTGGTCGTGCAATCGAAATCCCAGCGCGAATTCTCGGACGACGAGATCGAGGCGCTGGAAGTGGTGGCCATGGTCCTGGCCGAGATGGCCGAACTGGGCATCTTCGTGGGCGAGGGTGCGGCGCTCAGGGCGCGCCATACCGAGCCGGCGATGATTCGCGGCAGCGTCGGCCAGGAGGGCACGGCCGAGGGCCATGTCTGGCTGCACGAGCCGCGGGTGGTGGTGACCAACCTGATCGCCGAGGACCCGCATCGCGAGCTCGAGCGCCTGCGCGAAGCGGTGGACCGGCTGCGGGTGAGCGTCGACCAGATGCTGGACGGTGCGCGCGGCGGGGACAAGGAACAGCTTCAGGTGCTCGAAGCCTACCGGATGTTCGCCAATTCCAAGGGCTGGTTGCGGCGGATGGAAGAGGACATCGCGCGCGGGCTGTCGGCCGAGGCAGCGGTGGAAAAGGAGCAATCGACCGCGCGGGCACGCATGGGCCAGGTCAATGACCCCTACCTGCGCGAGCGGCTGCACGATCTCGATGACCTGTCCAACCGGCTGCTGCGCATCCTGACCGGGCAAGGCAGCGAAACAGGCGCCGAGATGCCCGCCGACCCGGTGCTGGTCGCGCGCAATATCGGTCCGGCGGAATTGCTCGATTATGGCCGGAGCCTCAAGGGGATCGTGCTGGAAGAGGGGTCTGTCGGGTCGCATGCCGCGATCGTCGCGCGGGCCCTGGCCATTCCGCTGATCATCCATGCGGGGCGGATCACGACCGAGGCGCTCAACGGTGATCACGTCATGATCGACGGCGAACAGGGGCTGGTGCATCTGCGCCCGGATGAAACCGTGGTCGGCGCCTTTCGCGACAAGATGGCGATGCAGGCCGAGGCGCTGGAACGCTACACCTCGATCCGCGACAAGCCCGCATGCAGCCGCGACGGCGTGACGGTGCGCATGCACATGAACGCCGGGTTGATGGCCGATCTGCCCTCGCTCGCGGGGTCGGGGGCCGAGGGTGTAGGCCTCTTTCGCACCGAGTTGCAGTTCCTCGTGCGCTCGCAGATGCCCAAGCGCGGCGAGCTGTCGGCGCTTTATGCCCGGGTGCTCGACGCGGCACAGGGCAAGCGGGTGGTGTTTCGCACCCTCGATATCGGGTCGGACAAGGTCTTGCCCTACATGACGGCGCAGGACGAGCCCAACCCGGCGATGGGCTGGCGCGCGATCCGGGTCGGCCTCGACAAGCCGGGGATCATGCGGATGCAGTTGCAGGCGCTGTTGCGCGCCGCGGCAGGGCGGCCGCTGGCGGTGATGTTTCCGTTCGTCGCCCAGCGCGAGGAATACGACGCGGCCTGTGTCGAAATGGACAAGGCGGTGGAACGCGAGCGGATCCTTGGTCATGCGCTGCCCGAGGTCCTGGAAGTGGGGGCGATGCTGGAGACACCCAGCCTTGCCTTTGCGCCGGACAAGTTCTTTCGCGAGGTCGGGTTCCTGTCGATCGGGGGCAACGACCTCAAGCAGTTCTTCTTTGCCGCCGACCGCGAGAACGAACGGGTGCGCAAACGCTATGACACGCTCAATGTCAGTTTCCTGAGCCTGATCGAACAGATCGTGGAGCGTTGCGCGAGGACCGACACGCCGCTGAGCTTTTGCGGCGAGGATGCGGGGCGGCCGGTCGAGGCGCTGTGCCTCGCGGCCATCGGGCTGCGTTGCCTGTCGATGCGGCCCGCCTCGATCGGGCCGGTGAAACACGCGATCATGCGCACCGACCTGGCCGAGCTGCGCGCGGTGATTCATGACGCGCGCGAACGGGGAGATCAATCGGTGCGGCCCGCGGTCGAGGCCTATCTGCGGGAAAATGGCGGGATACCGGTCAAGGGCTAGCCTTGGCGGCTTCTCTCGCCCGGAACAGCGGCGAAGCCGCCCGGGCAGCACCTGGCCGCACCCCGGCCGGGTGCTTTTGATATGGTGCGAGTCGCTTCATGCTGGGGCATGACGTTGCGGGATAAATTACCCTACACTGATGTTTTGATCACCCGACCGCGGCCATGTGATGCCCTGTCGTCCGGCATCGACGGAAGCCACCTCACTGCACCTTTTGCCCGGCCTACCCCGCCCACTTGACCGGCGGTTCCTCGACGCGTTTGCGCAGCGCCTCGAGCAGCTCGGCGTGATCGTGATCGGCATGGATCGCAAGGCGGCGCAGGCCGAAATGGACATGGGCCATTTCCTGGTAATAGCTGGTATAGGCATAGTTGGTCGCCGCCCCGGCCACGGCGCCCAGGACCGGCACGGTCTGCGCCGCCAGTTTCTGGCCCAGCACGGTGGCAAGCCGTGGCGCGACACGCACGATCAGCGATTGCACCGCCTGCCCCGTCACGATCATCCGGGTCGAGATGAAGGCCAGGTCGGTGCCGTCATCGGCTTCGAGCGGTCCGGCAGCGGCGAGCACCCGGATGCAGTCGAATTTCACGCCCTCTTCCTCGGTGTCGAAACCATGTTCGGCGGCGATCCCCTGGATCACGCGCAAGAGCACGGTGGTCGTGACCGGCAACTCGGCCAGCGCCGTGGGCAGCCCGCCAAAGCCGCCTGCGGCCCCCATCGCGGTGGTCACCGCGCTGTTGAGCCATCCCGGTTGATCCGGGACGTTGCGCCGCGAGCGTGACGCGGCACGCAGCGCGACATGCAGCGCGGCCTCGGTGCGGGTGTCGAGCTGGCTGCGGATGGCGGGCGGCAACCGGTCGAGCAGGTTCTCGGCCTGCCCACCGATCAGGTTGAGCAATTGCAGGCCCGGCCCCCCGGCCCCACTATAGCGACCGGCCAGCGCGTCGAGCGCGGCCTCGACATCGAGTTCGGCGGGCGGGGCGTCGAGGATTTCCATGGCGGACCTTCGTGTTGCTGCCCTTCAGAGATTGGCAGAAAGGCGCGCGGTTTCAAGCCTCGCGCGTGACCCGACCGGCGATCCTGTCCCAGGCACCGGGCGTGAGGGCACGCCCCAGCACGCGGTCGGGGTTGGTGGGCGGCGGCATGGTGATGCCGTCGAGCCGGTCGAACCCGAAGCGCGCATAATAGGGCGCATCCCCCACCAGCATGACGCGCGGCCAGCCATGCCGCGCCGCGATGTCGAGGCTGTCACGGATCAGGACCCCGCCAAGGCCCTCGCCCTGATGGGTGGGGTGCACCGCCACAGGCCCGAGCAGAAGCGCGCGGTGCCTCCCGCCCGCCCCGGCCTCGATCCGCACGGGCCAATACCGGATCGCTCCCGCGATGAATCCTTCGGGATCGCGCGCCGCCAGTGACAGCCCTGCGACCGGCTCGACCCCCTCACGCAGGCGATAGGAGGAAAGCGCCGTCCGCGACGGCCCGAAACAAAGGTCATAGAGCGTCTCGACCTCCCACCAGTCCTCTTCGCCTTCGGGGGTCAGCTCGAACACTGCTCAATCCTCGTTCTTGGGGTGGAATCGCCCCTAGCACGCAGGTAGAGACGGAGCAATTGTATAAGGAAAGGCGCCCCATGTTCTATCGACCCGAAGACGGCCACGGCTTGCCGCACAACCCGTTCAACGCGCTCATCGTGCCGCGGCCGATCGGCTGGATCTCGACCCGGGGCGCGGGCGGGGTGGACAACCTCGCCCCCTATTCGTTCTTCAATGGCTGCGCCTATACGCCGCCACAGGTGATGTTCGCCAGCACCGGCACCAAGGAGGATCGCGACGGAACCAAGGACAGCCTTGCCAACATCCTCGAAACCGGCGTGTTCTGCGTCAACCTGGTGGCGCGGGCGATGACGGATGCGATGAATGCAAGCTCGCAGACCCTGCCGGCGGGCACGTCCGAGTTCGACCATGCCGGGCTTGAACGGGCCGAGTGCGAGACCATCGCTTGCGCCCGCGTCAAGCACGCGCCCGCGGCGCTCGAATGCCGGATGACGCAGATCGTCGAGCTGGAGGGTGCGGCGAACGCGGTCTGTTTCGGCACGGTGACGGGGATTCACATGCGCGACGATTATCTTGTCGAGGGCATGTTCGACATCACCCGGTTCACCCCGCTGGCACGGTTGGGATACCGCGATTATACGGTGGTGACCGAGACCTTCACGCTGGCGCGCCCCGACGATTGAGGCGCAGCCCTCTTGCAGAGCGCCCGTTTCATGCGCCGACCCGCCCGAGCGCGGCACAGGGGCCGTGGCGCGGACAGGTCACGAGGTGATCGTTGACCATGCCAACCGCCTGCATGAAGGCATAGGTGATGGTCGGGCCACAGAACTTGAACCCGGCCTTTTTCAGATCCCTTGAAATCTGCCGGGACAGCGGGGTTTCGGCGGGCACCTCGGCCGGGCTTGTCCAGCGGTTCTGGATCGGGGTTCCGTCGACATAGGACCACAGGAAGCGGTCGAACCCGCCCTGCGCCTCGATCTCACCCCAGGCGCGGGCGTTGGTAATCGTGGCCTCGATCTTGCCGCGGTGGCGTATGATACCGGGATCGGCAAGGAGCCGTGCCACGTCGGCCTCGCCCCAACCGGCGATGATGCGCGGGTCGAACCCGTGAAAGGCGGCACGAAAATTGTCGCGCTTCTTGAGGATCGTGATCCAGCTCAGCCCGGCCTGGAACCCGTCTAGGACGAGCTTTTCCCAGAGCGCGCGGCTGTCCCATTCGGGCACGCCCCATTCGGTGTCGTGGTAATCGAGATAAATCTGCTCCGGTCCGGCCCAACCGCATCTTTGCATGGCGTCTCTCCCTGCCCGTTCATCCATTTCGCGCGGATTCACCGAAAACGCAGCGTTTAACCGGGTCTTAGCAAATGCGGCGCAAGACTGCACCCGACTGGACCCCAACCCCGCAGGGAGGCCCACATGCCGCGCGAGACCCGCAAGAAACTGGCCGATATTCCGCCCGGGCACGAAGACCCGCTCAGCTATGCGGTCACGGCGCGTGACCGGTCGGTAATGCAGATGGTCAAGGAGGCGGTGCAACGCAAGCGCGTGATGCTGGCCTATCAGCCGGTGGTGCAGGCCACGCGCCCCGATCATGTCGCGTTCTACGAGGGGCTTGTCCGGGTGCAGGACGAAACCGGACGAATCATCCCGGCGCGCGAATTCATCGCCCGCGTGGAAGAGTTGGAAACCGGCCGCATTCTCGACTGCATCGCGCTGGAAAAGGGGCTGCGCGCGCTGGCCGAAGAGCCGGGCCTGCGGCTTTCGATCAACATGTCGGCGCGCTCGATCGGGTATGAGCCGTGGATCCGCACGCTGCGGCACGGATTGCGGCGCGACCCCACGGTGGGCGAACGGCTGATCCTCGAGATCACCGAAAGCTCGGCCATGACGGTACCCGAGCTTGTCACCGGCTTCATGGCCCGTATCCAGCAGAAGGGCGTCAGTTTCGCACTCGACGATTTCGGCGCCGGGCAGACCTCGTTCCGCTACCTGCGCGACTTCTATTTCGACATCCTCAAGATCGACGGGCAATTCATTCGCGGCATCCATGCCGACCCCGACAACCAGGTGCTGACCCGCGCGCTGGTTTCGGTGGCGCGGCAATTCGACATGTTCACCGTGGCCGAGTTCGTCGAGAGCGCTGCGGACGCGGCCTACCTGACCGAGATGGGCCTGGATTGCCTGCAGGGCTACTATTTCGGCGCCCCCACCGTGCAAAAGCCCTGGCAGAGCCCGGAGGCGCATCGTGCCCGCGCCTGAGAGGGGCTTTCGGGCCTGCGCCCCGATCGACGCATGCCGCGGCATACCGGCAGTTGCCGCAGCGCAGCCAATCGGCTATGCAGGGGCCGAACCCGGTCGGGGCGCGATCAATCCCATGGGGGCCGTTTCCCCCGTCCCCGACCCATCAAAGGGAAGAGGACCACGCCCATGACCAATGTCGTTATTGCCTCGGCCGCGCGCACCGCCGTCGGTTCGTTCAACGGCGCTTTTGCCAACACACCCGCCCATGACCTGGGCACCGCCGTTCTCGAAGCTATCGTCGAGCGCGCCGGTATCGACAAATCCGAGGTGAGCGAGACGATCCTTGGCCAGGTTCTGACCGCCGGCCAGGGCCAGAACCCTGCCCGCCAGGCCCATGTGAACGCGGGCCTGCCCATCGAAAGCGCCGCCTGGGGCATCAACCAGGTCTGCGGCTCGGGCCTGCGCGCCGTGGCGCTGGGCGCGCAGCATATCCAGCTGGGCGATGCCGATGTCGTCGCGGCCGGCGGACAGGAAAGCATGAGCCTCTCGCCGCATGTCGCGCATCTGCGCGCGGGCACCAAGATGGGCGATGTCAAATATATCGACAGCATGATTCGCGACGGCCTGTGGGATGCGTTCAACGGCTACCACATGGGCCAGACCGCCGAGAACGTGGCCCAGAAATGGCAGATCAACCGCGACACGCAGGACGAATTTGCCGTTGCCAGCCAGAACAAGGCCGAAGCCGCGCAAAAGGCCGGGAAATTCTCCGACGAGATCGTGCCCTTCACGGTCAAGACCCGCAAGGGCGACATCGTGGTGGAGAATGACGAATACATCCGCCACGGCGCGACGATGGACGCGATGCAGAAACTGCGCCCGGCCTTCACCAAGGACGGCAGCGTGACCGCCGCCAATGCCAGCGGCAT
The DNA here is from genome assembly GCF_041686535.1 of Aquicoccus sp. Lineage (NCBI taxonomy): Bacteria > Pseudomonadati > Pseudomonadota > Alphaproteobacteria > Rhodobacterales > Paracoccaceae > Aquicoccus > Aquicoccus sp. The sequence continues at coordinate 58,065 of NZ_JAWLDS010000004.1, forward strand.
CAATGACGGGGCCGCGGGCGTTCTGCTGATGAGTGCCGACAATGCCGAGAAGCGCGGAATCAAGCCGCTGGCGCGTATCGCCTCTTACGCGACGGTCGGGCTTGACCCGTCGATCATGGGCGCGGGGCCGATCTTTGCCAGCCGCAAGGCGCTGGAAAAGGCAGGCTGGAAGCCCGAGGATCTCGACCTTGTCGAAGCCAACGAAGCCTTTGCCGCGCAAGCCTGTGCGGTCAACAAGGACATGGGATGGGACCCCGCGATCGTGAACGTGAACGGCGGCGCGATTGCCATCGGCCACCCGATCGGCGCCTCGGGCGCGCGCATCCTCAACACGCTGCTCTTCGAGATGCAGCGGCGCGACGCAAAGAAGGGCCTCGCGACGCTCTGCATCGGCGGCGGCATGGGCGTGGCCATGTGTCTCGAACGGGCCTGACCGCATCATGGACAGGGCGCCGATTGGGCGCCCTGCCTTTCCTTTGGGCTCGATTCAGGCCAGCCCGTGAAAAATGGCCGCGGCACAACAAATTCCATGCGCAAGATTATTGCGCGTCATATATATTTTGCGTAACAGAGTTACCAACGCACCAATAAATCAGGAGGAGAGATCATGGGAAGAATTGCATTGGTCACGGGCGGGTCACGCGGTATCGGGGCGGCCATTTCGAAAGCATTGAAAGCCGAAGGCTATGACGTCGCCGCCACCTATGCCGGCAATGACGAGGCCGCATCGAAATTCACCGAGGAAACCGGGATCAAGACCTACAAGTGGAACGTGGCCGATTACGGGGAATCGCAGACCGGCATCGCACGGGTCGAGGCGGACCTGGGCCCCATCGACGTGGTGGTCGCCAATGCCGGGATCACACGTGACGCACCGTTTCACAAGATGACGCCCGAGCAATGGAACGAGGTGATCGACACCAACCTGACCGGCGTGTTCAACACCGTGCATCCGGTCTGGCCGGGCATGCGCGAACGCAAGTTCGGGCGCGTGATCGTGATATCCTCGATCAACGGGCAGAAGGGACAATTCGCGCAGGTCAACTATGCCGCGACCAAGGCCGGCGACCTGGGCATCATCAAGTCGCTGGCCCAGGAAGGCGCGCGCGCGGGTATCACCGCCAACGCGATCTGTCCGGGCTATATCGGCACTGACATGGTGATGGCCGTGCCCGAAAAGGTGCGCGAACAGATCATTGCGCAGATCCCGGTCGGACGGCTGGGCGAGCCCGAGGAAATCGCGCGCTGCGTCGTGTTCCTCGCCTCCGAGGATGCCGGGTTCATCACCGGCTCGACCATCTCGGCCAATGGCGGGCAGTTCTTCGTCTGATTTCCAAGCGCTTTCCGACCAAGCCTGATCCTGATAACGCAGGATTCGCAGGGCCGCACCGTCTGGTGCGGCCCGCTTTTGTCCGAAGAGGCGAGGATGACCAGGATACAGGCAACGGGCGTCGGCTTTGCCGCGGTGATCTCGTGGGCGCTACTTGCGCTTTTCACGGTGGGCAGCGCCCCGGTTCCACCCCTTCTGCTCAATGCGATGTCCTTTGCCGTGGCCGGGATCATCGGCGTGATCTGGACCCATGCCACGGGCGGATGGGGCAAGCTGCGCACCGTAGGCTGGCGCGTCTATGTTTTCGGCACGTTCGGGCTTTTCGGCTATCACGCGCTGTATTTCAGCGCCCTGCGGCTGGCCCCGCCAGCCGAGGCCGGGCTGATCGCCTATCTCTGGCCCTTGCTGATCGTGCTGATGTCGGGGCTCTTGCCCGGTGAACGGCTCAGGGCGGGGCATTTCATCGGCGCGCTCATGGGGTTTGCCGGGGCGGCGCTTATCATCGGCGGCGGCCTGGAGTTCGCCACCGGTGCGTTGCCGGGTTACCTGCTGGCGCTGGGCTGTGCAGTGACATGGTCGGGGTATTCGGTTCTGTCGCGGCGACTGGGCCATGCGCCCACGGAAACGGTGGCGGTTTTCTGTCTGGCCACCGCGATATTGTCGGCCGCCTTGCACCTGGCGCTGGAAGAGACGATCTGGCCAGCGGAGGCGCTGGGCTGGGTGTCGGTTCTGGGGCTTGGGTTGGGGCCGGTGGGCCTGGCCTTTTATGTCTGGGATATCGGGGTCAAACGCGGGGATATCCAGCTTCTGGGCGTTGCATCCTATGCCGCGCCCCTGCTGTCCACGCTGATCCTGGTTCTGGCCGGTGTCGCGGCACCAGGCTGGACCTTGACGATGTCCGCCATGCTCACCCCCGGCGGCGCGGCTTGGGCCGCGCGCGCCAGCTTCAATGGCTGATGCCTATTCCGCTGCCACTTCGAGGCGGGAAATCTCTTCCTTGATGCGCAGCTTCTGCTTTTTCAGTTCGGCAATCTCGACATCAGATGCGCTGGGCGTTCGCTGAAGTTCTTCGACTTGGTCCGAGAGGGCTTGGTGTTTCTTTTTCAGTTGCTCGATATGCGAACTCACGCTCATGTGCGGTCTCCTCTCATGTAACGTCCACATGACAAGTGCAGCATAAAATCCACCACCTGTCACGCATGATCCGTGTCCAATTCTCGGACACATTATCCGATATAGGTTCGATCTCAGCGCGGAAAAGGCAGGGCGGTGCCCTCGCGCAGGACCGAACGGATTGTTTCGCTGAAGTTTTCCCGGTCGCCGTCATGGGTGGCGCCGTCATGCAGCACCAGCCCCGCATGGAGGCGGAAAGCCGCGCGTCCTCCCTTGCGGGCGCGCAGGATCACCAGTTGGCTGTCACGTCCGGGCCGGGGAATCAGCGGCAAGAGCCGTAGCGAGCCGAGGCTGGCCTGCGCCGCCGTGAGCAGGTCGGGCAGACGTTCGGCCCGCTGGATGACATGCAAAAAGCCGCGCGGGGCGAGCCGCCGGGCGGCCTGTTGGATCCAGAGCGCAAGCGGCGTCGGCCCGCCCAGCGCGACTTCGCGGGCGTCATCATCGGCCACGGTGCCGGTGGCGCGGTCGAAATAGGGCGGGTTCATGATGACGTGGTCGAATTGCCGCGCCCGGAGTGCGGGGGGCATGTCGGAAAGATCGCCCTCGATCACTTCGAGAGGGATCGCGTTGTCGCGGGCATTTCGCCGGGCGAGCGCGGCATAGGCTGGCTGAAGTTCAAGCCCCGTGAGCGAGAGACCTGCCACCCGCCGCCCGAGACACAGCGCCGCCGCCCCGGCGCCGCAGCCCATGTCGAGCACCGTTTGACCGGCCTGCGCGTTGACCGAGGCCGCGAGCAGAACCGGATCGACACCCGCACGATAGCCCCTGCGCGGCTGCCAGAGATCGAGCCGTCCACCGAGAAACCGGTCGCGGGTCAGATCATCCATCGGTTTCGATGTCATTGTCCCGAAGCGTCCGGACGGCGCGGTCGAAATCGCGATCCGCGACCATCAGGCGCCGCGGCAAAATGCCGATGGACCCCTCGAGCACGCTCATGTTTACGTCCATTTCAAAGGCGGCTATACCCTCGCCCTGAAGCAGCGCGGTGGCAAAGGCGATCACGGTCGGGTCATTTGTGCGCAAAAGCTGTTTCATGGGGATGACATAAGGGCATGGATCGGGTCTTGTCGAGAGATGCAATGGGGGTGATGTCCGTGGATCAGACGGTCCGGAAACCGCATGAGAGGCTGGCCGCCCATCTGGGCGCGGAGATGGAAGCCGTGAACACCCTGATCCGGGAGCGCATGGCAAGCCGCCATGCGCCGCGCATCCCCGAAGTCACCGCGCACCTGGTCGAGGCGGGCGGCAAGCGGCTGCGCCCGATGCTGACCCTGGCAGCGGCGGAACTCTGCGGCTATGACGGCCCCTATGCCGTGCATCTGGCGGCCACGGTCGAATTCATTCACACGGCGACGCTCCTGCATGACGATGTGGTGGACGAGAGCGCGCATCGCCGCGGGCGTCCCACGGCGAACCTTCTGTGGGACAACAAGTCGAGCGTTCTGGTGGGGGACTACCTTTTCTCGCGCTCCTTCCAGTTGATGGTCGAGACCGGATCGCTCAGGGTTCTGGACATCCTTGCCAACGCCTCGGCGACAATCGCCGAGGGCGAGGTGCTGCAACTGAGCGCAGCGCAGGATCTGGCGACGGACGAGGGCGTTTACCTTCAGGTGGTGCGCGGCAAGACCGCCGCGCTGTTCTCGGCCGCGACCGAGGTGGGCGGCGTGATCGCGAGCGCACCCGACGCGGAGGTGCGCGCACTTCACGATTATGGCGATGCGCTGGGCGTTGCATTTCAGATCGTCGACGATCTGCTGGATTACGCAGGTGACAGGGCGGCGACGGGCAAGAATGTCGGCGACGATTTCCGCGAGCGCAAGCTGACGCTGCCTGTGATCAAGGCGGTGGCGCGGGCAGATGCCGAAGAGCGGGCCTTTTGGGAACGGGTCATCGAGAAGGGCGAGCAGCGCGATGGTGACCTGGAGCATGCCATTGCCCTGCTGAACCGGCATGACGCGCTGGAAGCCACGCGCATGGATGCGCTGAAATGGGCGGACAAGGCCAAGTCATCCATCGGCCTGCTGCCGGCGCATGAGTTGCGCGACATGCTGCGCGATCTGGCCGATTACGTGGTGGCGCGGATTTCCTGACCGGGCCGCCACCGCGCGTCAGAACGCGCCCGGTTTCACCTCGCGGGCCATGTGGTCGAGGACGGCGTTGACGAATTGCGGTTCCTTCCCCTCGGGAAAGAAGGCGCGCGCAACGTCGACATATTCGTTGATCACGACCCGGGGCGGGGTGTCGCCCTGCGTCAACTCGGTCCCGGCCGCCCGGAAGAGCGCGCGCAAGGTCGGGTCGATCCGGGCAATGGGCCATTTGGCCACCAAGGCACGGTCGGTCAACTGGTCGATCGACGCCTGGTAGTTCACGGCCGTTTGCATCAGGAACCGGAAATGCCCGGGGTCGCCCTCGGTCAACTCACCATCGTCGTAATCGGCGCCAAAGCGGAATTCCTCGAATTCATGAATGACGGATTCGACCGCCTGGCCCGAATGTTCCATCTGGAACAGCGCCTGCACGGCGTAAAGCCGTGATGCCGATTTCATCTTGCGTTTCTGATTGCCCGAGAGCGTCATCCGGTGGGGGTATCCTTGGCTTTGCCCGCGATCTTGTATTCATCGGAGTCGGGGATGAAACCGACCCCTTTGCGGGCGCCGCCCCACTTACGGCCGAGCGCGATCAGATGCAAGGCCGCCGCCGCCGCCCCTGCCCCCTTGTTCATCTTCTCGGGGTTGGCGCGGGCCTCGGCCTGATCGTGGGTCTCGACCGTCAGGATGCCGTTGCCGATGCACAGCCCCTGAAGCCCCAGAAGGGTCAGCGCGCGGGAACTGTCGTTGCAGACGGTTTCGTAATGGGTCGTCTCGCCGCGGATGACACAGCCCAGCGCGACATAGCCGTCGAAATTCGACAGGCGTTCCGCGATGCCGATGGCGGTTGGGATTTCCAGAGCGCCGGGCACTTCGATGACCTCGTGCGTGCCGCCGCTGGCCTTGATCTCGGCGGTGGCGCCGGCGATCAGGTGGTCGGCGATATCACGATAGAAAGGCGCCGTGACGATCAGGAGTTTCGCGGGCTTGTCAAGCTCGGCCCGCGGCAGGGTATAGTGGGATTCGGCCATGTCTCAGCCTCCTTCGTGGATCGGGCGGGTGCCCGTGATCGAAAGCCCGTAGGCTTCGATGCCAAGGTAACGCGTGCTGGGCGAGTCAGTGAGCAGGACAAGCTCGCTCAGGCCCAGCGTCGCCATGATCTGGCTGCCCAGCCCGGTGCGTTTCACGATCTTGGGGCCCTGGTCGCCTTCGCCGAAATCGAGCCTCGGATGCGGCTCGCGGAAAAGGAGCACCGCGCCGCGGCCTTCCTGGGCGATGATCCTCATCGCGCGGGGCAATTCGTCGGACAGGCCCGGGCCGAGGCCGAGGATATCCTCAAGCTCGTTCACCGCATGGGCGCGCACCAGCACGGGCTCGGGCGTGGTGATGTCGCCCTTGACCAGCGCCACGTGCTCGGTTCCGGTGATTTCGTCGACAAAGACACGCATCTGCCATTCGCCGCCATGCTCGGAGGTGACCATGCGGGTCCGGCTTTCGCGCACGAGGTTGTCATGCTTGTGACGATAGGCGATGAGATCGGAGATCGTGCCGATCTTCATCCCGTGTTCGCGCGCAAACTCGATCAGTTCGGGCAGGCGGGCCATGGTGCCGTCTTCGTTCATGATCTCGCAGATCACCGCCGAAGGGTTGAGCCCGGCAAGCCGCGAGATATCGACCGACGCCTCGGTATGACCGGCGCGCACCAGAACACCGCCCGTTCGCGCGCGCAGCGGAAACACGTGACCCGGCGTGGCAAGCGACGCCATCGTGTTCTTTTCGTTTATTGCGGTGGCGATGGTCAGCGCGCGGTCGGCGGCGGAAATGCCGGTGGTCACGCCTTCGCGCGCCTCGATCGAAACGGTAAAGGCGGTTTCCATCCGGCTTGAATTGTTGACCGCCATCATCGGCAGGCCAAGCCGGTCGATCCGCTCGGATGTCATCGGCAGGCAGATCAGGCCACGGCCGTGGGTGGCCATGAAATTCACCGCTTCGGGCGTGGCGAATTCGGCAGGGATGATCAGGTCGCCCTCGTTCTCGCGGTCCTCGTGATCGACGAGGATATACATCTCGCCACGCCGCGCGCCTTCGATGATCTCCTCGATCGGCGTGATGGCATCCTTGAGGGATTCTTCGACGGTGCCAGGTTGTTCAAAGCTCGTTGACATGGGTGTCCCCTTTCGCCCTGCCTGTTAGCGCAGGGCGAAAGGGTTGGCCAGAGCATCCGAACGTCACCCGGTGCCCATTATCCGCCGAATTGCCACAGCGCCGGGATGAAGCGATAGGCGTCGCCGTCGCGGATGACATGGCCCGCCCCGGGGAAGGGGAAGTGATAGCCCAGGATCGCGATGCCGTCGCTCGCCGCCATGTCGAGGATCGCGCGGCGGCTGGCCACGGTGGTTTCGGGGTCGGCGTCGATGTCGTTATACCACTCGGGATGGGCAAAGTTGAGCCATCCATGGGTGAGCGCATCGCCGACCGCGAGGAGTTGCTGGCCGTCTGATTCGATACGCAGCGCCATGTGGCCGGGGGTATGGCCAAAACTGTTCATCACGGAAATGCCGGGCGCGATCTCGTCACCGTCCTTGACGAAATTCCATTCGACCCCGGCGACATTGATCGAATTGACGGCGCCCAGAACGAATTGCTGTTCCTCGGGGGCGACCTGGTTCACAAGGTCATCCTGCATCCAGTAGGCATGTTCGGTCTCGCCGATGAAATAGGCGGCGCCGGGAAAGATCGCCTCGTCGAAATCGTCACGGATGCCCCAGATATGATCGGGATGGGCATGGGTGATGAAGACATGGGTGATCGTATCGGGGTCTATGCCCGCGGCTTCCATGTTCGCCATCACCCGCCCGGTGGTGTCGAGAAAGCGCGAGCCGGACCCGACATCGACCAGCACCCTGGCGTCGCCCAGTTCGACGAGCAGGTGATTGGTATGGGCATATGTTTCTTCCGTGTCGAGGTAATGGGTCTCGAGAAAGGCCGCAACCTCGCCCTCGGGCGCGTTGACGCCAAGCCCCTCAGCGGGCTGACTGAAGAATCCATCCGACAGCACGGTCATCCGCGCCTCGCCGAGGGAAAAGTGAAAATGCCCCGGGTTGGACCCGGCTGGCGCGCCCAGACGGGCGCGCGCGGCGGCGGGCAGCGCAAAGGCGGGGGCGAGTGCCGCGAGCTTGAGCAGATCGCGGCGGTTGGGACGGATGAGTGTCATGGTTGCGGCCTCCCTTTTCATTGGGGGCCGAGTATGAAGCCTGAGACGGGCAACGCAACAACAAATTGGAATGTGTTTTCCGAAGCAGTTCCCCGACGCCTGCGGCCCGTCAGGCGAAATCGCGCAGCTGGGCGACGTAGCGCGCCAGCGTGTCGATTTCGAGGTTCACGTGATCGCCCACCTTTGCCGCACCCCATGTCGTTGCGGTCTTGGTGTGGGGGATGAAATTGATCCCGAACGTGCAGCCCTCGACCTCGTTCACGGTGAGCGACGTGCCGTTGAGCGCGACCGACCCTTTGGGCGCGATGAAGCGCGCCAGAGCCTCTGGCGCGTGAAACTGCACGCGGGTGCTGTCTCCTTCGTCCTCCAGCGCCAAGATCTCGGCCACGCCGTCGACATGGCCCGAAACGATATGCCCGCCCAGCTCATCCCCGACCTTGAGCGCGCGTTCGAGATTGATGCGATGCCCCTCGTCCCAGCCGTCAAGGTTGGTTTTCGAGACGGTTTCGGCGCTGATCTCGACCTCGAACCAATCCTCGCCGAGTGCGACCACGGTCAGGCACACGCCGTCACAGGCGATCGAGGCGCCAATGTCGATCGTCGCGGTATCATAGCCAGTCGCGATGCGCGCGCGCAGGTCGCCACGTTGATCGAGCGCGCGGATTTTGCCGATGTCGGTCACGATGCCGGTGAACATGATAAGCCCCCATTGCGTTTGAAAGTCACCTAGTGTGCAGAAGAGCGATGTGCAACAAATCCCTGTTCTTTCTGCCATCTGCGGGCCATATTTTGGCCAACCCCTGTTGCTAGGACGGAGCGGAACAATTCCAAGCCATGTGAGATCCATGACCAAGATCACGGGGCAAGACCGCGCCTTCCTGTTCCTGCAGGGCCCGCACGGGCCGTTCTTTCACCAGCTGGGCAAGATGCTGCGGCGGGCCGGGGCGGATGTCTGGCGCGTGGGGTTCAACGCGGGCGACCGCGCGTTCTGGTTCGATGCGGCGCGTTATATCCCCTATCGCGGTACGCAGGACGACTGGCCCGAGACCCTTGCCGGCCTCGTTCGCGAAAAGGGCATCACCGATATCGTGCTTTATGGCGACGCGCGCCGTATCCACGCCGAGGCGGTGGCGCAGGCCCGAAAGATGGGGCTGGCCGTGCATGTCTTTGAGGAAGGCTACATCCGCCCCTACTGGGTGACCTATGAGCGTGGCGGCACCAACGGCAATTCCCGCCTGATGCAGATGAGCGTGGCCGAGATGCGCGCGGCGCTGGCCGAATCGGACATGGATGCCCCGCTGCCGCCTGCAAAGTGGGGCGACATGCGCCAGCATGTCTTTTACGGCGCGCTTTACCACTTCTTCGTGATGTTCCGAAATGGCGATTACCACAATTTCCGGGCCCATCGCGATCTGCCCGTGACCAAGGAATTCCAGCTCTATCTCAAGCGGCTGCTGTTGATGCCGGTGCAGGCCGCCGAGCGGTCGCTGGCGACGCTTCGCATCCGCTCGGGCGGGTTTCCCTATCATCTGGCGCTGTTGCAGCTCGAACACGACTCCAGCTTTCAGGCCCATTCCCCGTTTTCGACCATGACCGAGTTTCTCGACGTGGTGATCCGCGGGTTTGCAGAAGGGGCGCCCGGGCATCATCACCTTGTCTTCAAGGCACACCCGCTCGAAAACGGCCGGGTCCCGCTGCGCCGCGAAATACGCCGGATGGCCCGGGCCCAGGGCGTGGAGGGACGCGTTCACTATGTACGCGGTGGCAAGCTTGCCCGGCTTCTGGTCGAGGCAAGGAGTGCCGTGACGGTGAATTCGACCGCCGCGCAGCAGGTGCTTTGGCGTGGCATTCCGATCAAGGTGTTCGGTCGGGCGGTCTATGACAAGCCGGAATTCGTCTCGACCCAGCCGCTGCCCGCCTTCTTCGCCGGAGCCAGCCGCCCGGATCGCAAAGCCTATCACGATTACAGGCGCTATCTTCTCGAAACCAGCCAGGTGGCGGGGGGGTTCTACTCCGCGCGCGGGCGGCGGCAACTGATGCGCATGGTCGTGGACATGATGCTTGCCCCCGAGGATCCCTATGATGCCCTGCGCCTCGGGACCGCGGCGCCAAGGCAACAGTTGCGGCTGGTAAACTGACGCATACAAGCCCTAGCGGTTTATTTTATCCAGCAGATCGGTTAGGGTTGCGTCAATAACGACGTGCAAAGCGTTGACGACGAGGCAGAAAAACAGGTCGAGGAGACCGAGCAGTGAAATCCCATACATCCCGCTGGGCGCGGACCGTCGCCCTTATTGCTGCCCTTTCGGTCGTGGCATCCTGTGGCTTGCCGCGCGTGGGCCCCAACAAACGCGAGATTTTCGAGGGATCGGTACAGCGGCAGGGCGATGCCTTTGTCGTTTCGGTGAATGATCGCGTCACGCGCGCCACGGGCGTCGTGCCTGCGCTGGGTTTCTCGGAGGAATTCAAGAAGGCCGGGGCCATTGGCTCGGACACGATTCAACCGGGTGACACGCTGGGCCTGACCATCTGGGAGAACGTCGATGACGGTCTTCTGGCCGGGGAGGCCGCGAACTCGACCATTCTCGAGGAGGTGCAGGTTGACGGTGCAGGGTTTGTCTTTGTCCCCTATGCGGGCCGGATCCGCGCAGCTGGCAACACACCCGAGGCAATCCGTGGCGTCATCACGCGCAAACTCGCCGACCAGACCCCGGACCCTCAGGTCGAGGTGCGCCGGGTAGCCGGCGACGGTTCGACCGTCAGCGTGGTGGGCGCGGTGGGTGGCCAGGGCGTCTTTGCCATCGAGCGTCCGACCCGAACGCTTTCGACCATGCTGGCACGCGCCGGCGGCATCACCATCGAACCCGAGATCGCGCAGATCACGGTGATCCGCGGCGACATGCGCTCGAAGATCTGGTTCCAGGATCTGTTCGAGCATCCCGATTTCGACATCGCACTGCGTGGCGGTGACCGGATTCTCGTGGAAGAGGACAGGCGGTCGTTTACCGCGCTCGGGGCAACCGGCTCGCAGAACCGTGTCACATTCGAAAGCCAGACACTCAGCGCGCTGGAGGCCATTGCACAGGTAGGCGGGCTGCTGACAGCGAGTTCGGATCCCACGGGCGTCTTCGTTTTCCGCAACGAGCCGGACGAAATCGCCAACACGGTGCTGGACCGCGATGACCTGCAAGGTGCGCAACGCATGGTCTATGTTCTCGACCTGACCCAACCGAACGGCATGTTCCTTGCGCGTGATTTCAGCATCCGCGACGGTGACACGCTTTACGTGACAGAGGCGCCGTTCACTCAATGGAACAAGGTGATCTCTGCCGTGACAGGCACGCTCGGCTCGGTCGGAACGGCAACCTCCGGTGTCGAAACACTTAGCGGTGACTGACCCTTGCCGGAGTTCGAAACGGACAAGGCCGCCGGAGCACCCAAGCCCCGGCGGCTTTTCTATTACAATGCCGGGTTCCTGCGCCAGCGGCAGGTGCGACGCATCATTTCACTTGCAGGCTATGAGCTGAGGCTCGGCAAACCGGGGGCCGAGGACCTGATCGCTGTCTGGGGGCGTTCGCCCTATGCCGCGCGCGGCGAGGCCGTGGCACGCGCGACAGGCGCGGGGCTCATGCGGGTCGAGGACGCGTTCCTGCGTTCGCTGTTTCCGGGGCGGGCCGGCGAAGCGCCGCTCGGATTGATGATCGACAGCAGGGGCGGCGTGCATTTCGACGCCACGATCCCGTCGGATATCGAAAACCTGCTGGCCAACCATCCGCTCGACGATACGGCGCTTCTCGACCGTGCGCGCGGCACGATGGCCCGCCTGCGAGAGGCGCATCTGAGCAAGTATTTCGCCTTTGATCCCGATATGCCGCCACCCGATCCGGGTTATGTCCTGGTGATCGACCAAACGCGCGGCGATGCCAGCGTCACCCATGGGCAGGCCGACGCGAATACCTTTCGCGAGATGCTCTATTACGCACAAGAGGACAACCCGGGGGCACGGATCCTGATCAAGACCCACCCCGAAACCGAACAGGGTTTTCGCAAGGGGTATTTCGGCCCCGAGGACACCAGCGGGCGGATGACGCTTTTCACCGGGGCAGTCAGCCCCTGGGCGCTCTTCGAGGGGGCGATCGCGGTCTACACCGTATCAAGCCAGATGGGGTTCGAAGCGATGCTGGCGGGGCACAGGCCGGTGGTCTTTGGCCAGCCGTTCTATGCCGGCTGGGGATTGAGCGATGACCGCAACCCGCACCCCCTGCCCCGGCGCGGACGCAACCTCACGCGGGCACAGCTTTTCGCGGCGGCGATGATCCTGCATCCGACATGGTATGATCCCTGCACCGACCGGCTGTGCGAACTTGAAGAGGCAATCGCCAGCGCCGAGGCCCGGGCCAGAGAGTGGCGCGAGGATCGCCACGGCTGGGCGGGTGAGGGCATACGCCTGTGGAAGCGACGGTCGTTTCAACGATTTTTCGGACGGCACAAGGCGATGGTGTTCCGCGAGAAACCCGGCGACGGCCGACGGCGCATGGTCTGGGGCAGCGCGGGCAAAGCCGGTGACGTGGTCCGGGTCGAAGACGGTTTCCTGCGCTCGAAGGGCCTCGGGGCCGAGTTGATCCCGCCGCTTTCTCTCGTCTGCGACGATCTGGGGGTCTATTACGATCCGACGCGGGAAAGCCGGCTTGAGCGGCTGATCGCAGAGCGCGCGCAGCTTCGCCCCGATCAGGAGGATCGCGCAAGGCGGCTCATTGCGCGGCTCGTGTCGGAGCGGGTCAACAAGTATAACCTGGGTGGCAGCGCCCCGGCGCTGCCCAAGGGGCATCGCATCCTCGTGCCCGGGCAGGTCGAGGATGATGCCTCGATCCGGCTGGGCGCGGGCGAGATCAGCACCAACCTTGCCCTTTTGCAGGTCGCGCGCGCCGCCAATCCGCAAGCGGTGATCGTTTACAAGCCGCATCCCGATGTCGAGGCGGGTCTGCGCGATGGAGCAATCGACGCGGGCGGGCTGGCCGATATGGTGCTGGAGCAGGCCGACGCTCTGGCTCTTCTGGACGAGGTCGACGAGGTCTGGACCATGACCTCGCTTCTCGGCTTCGAGGCGCTGTTGCGCGGGGTCAGCGTAACTGTGACCGGGGCGCCCTTCTATGCGGGCTGGGGGCTGACACGCGACGGGGGCGATGTCCCGCCACGGCGCACGGCACGCCCGGCGCTCGAGGGGTTGGTGCATGCCGCCCTGATCGATTACCCACGCTATTTCGATCCGGTGAGTGGCCTGCCCTGCCCTGTCGAAACCGCGGTGGAACGGCTGGCCACGGGCGAGATTCCGCATCCCGGACCGGCAAACCGGTTGCTGTCCAAGTTGCAGGGGGTTTTCGCCGGATTCGCGCCGCTCTGGCGGTAAGTGCCTGTGCTCTTCGATCAGGCGCGGCGCCAACGGTGCAGGATATCGGCACCGACGGCGCGGACCTCGACCCGTTCAAAGCGCGGTGCCTCGTCCAACCGGGCCAGCCCCATCGCCCCGATCGAGGGCAGACCTTCGGCGCCGATGGCCATGCCGGCAGAGAAGATCACAAGCTCGTCCACCAGGTCCGCCGCCAGAAGCGAAGCGGCAAGTGCCCCGCCGCCCTCGCACAGCACCCGGGTCAGACCCTCCGCCCCGAGTGCGCGCAAAACCGATCCGATATCGAGCTGCCGGCCCGACAGATTACAGGCGATCAGCTTCGCGCCGATCCCTTCCCATGCCTCGTGCAGGGCCGGATCGGCATCCGTTCCATGGGCCAGCCACAGCGGCGCGTCCTGCGCAGTCATCGCAAGCCGGCTCATCAGCGGCAGGTCGAGACGGCGAGAGACCACGACGCGCACCGGCTGATGCGTGGTGCCGATCTCGCGCACGGTCAGCGATGGATCGTCGGCCCGCGCGGTGCCGCCGCCGACCATGACCGCATCGTGCCGCGCGCGCATCGCGTGCACCGCGCGCCGCGCCTCGGGGCCGGTGATCCATTGGCTTTCACCCGTTGCGGTGGCGATGCGGCCATCGAGGCTCGACGCGAGCTTGAGCGTCACGAAAGGCCGACCCTGTTCGGTACGCAGGAAGAAGCCGGCATGGTCGTGCGCGCCCTCGTCGGCCATGACGCCAGTCGTCACCGACACGCCTGCCGCGCGCAGCATCGCGAAGCCGTGCCCCGCGACACGCGGGTCGCTGTCTTGCAGCGGCGCCACGACACGGGCGATCCCGGCATTGATCAGTGTCTCGGAACAGGGCGGTGTCTGGCCGTGGTGCGCACAAGGTTCGAGCGAAACATAGGCCGTTGCCCCGCGCGCCGCCGCGCCCGCCTGCGCCAGCGCCTGTGGCTCGGCATGTGGTCGCCCGCCCGGCGCGGTGCAGCCGCGCCCGACGATCCGGCCCTCGCGCACGATGACGCAGCCCACCGCCGGGTTGGGCCATGTCCGGCCCTGCCCACGCCGCCCGAGCGCCAGGGCCAGCGCCATGAAGCGTTTGTCGGTGTCGCTCACTCTTCCGGTTTCACCTCCGGGCGCAACTCGCTGACGAACTTGTCGAAGTCGTCGGCCGCCTGGAAATTCTTGTAAACGCTGGCAAAGCGCACATAGGCCACCGTGTCGATCCGGGCCAGCGTTTCCATCACGATCTCGCCGATCACCTTTGACGGAATATCGGTCTCGCCCATGCTTTCGAGCCGCCGCACAATACCCGAAATCATCTGGTCGATGCGCTCGGGGTCAACGGGGCGTTTCTGCATCGAGATGCGGATCGAGCGTTCCAGCTTTTCGCGGTCGAAATCCTCGCGCCGGCCATTTGACTTGATCACCACGAGATCGCGCAGCTGCACCCGCTCGTAGGTGGTAAAACGACCGCCACAGGCCGGGCAGAAGCGGCGCCGGCGAATCGATACATGATCTTCCGCCGGTCGCGAATCCTTGACCTGTGTATCAATGTTCCCACAAAACGGGCAGCGCATCGCCCTTCCCCTTCACTCTTGTCTCGGCCTCGGTCTGGGGTTCGCGCCCCAGTTATCCACAGGCACTATAGGGGAGCCTCAAGCTTTTGGGTAGAGGGCAATTGTCGCCCCAAGATGCGGGCATTCAGTTTGTTGCCCCCTTGCGTCCATTCGCACGGATCACGGTGTGAAACAGGCCGCAACGCTACGCAGATGTGGTCGGTCACGATGTTCGAAAAGATAGACCCCCTGCCACGTGCCCAACACTGGCCGCCCCTGTGAAACGGGGATCGAAAGCGAAACCGGCATCATCGCGGCCTTGATATGGGCGGGCATGTCGTCGGGGCCTTCATGGGTGTGGACGAGATAGGCCATCGCGGGATCGGTCGTGGGCGGCACGAGACGCTGGAAATAGGCGCGCAGGTCGGATTGCACATCCGGATCGGCGTTTTCCTGGATGAGAAGCGAACAGGAGGTGTGGCGCACGAAAAGCGTGAGAAGACCGTCGCCCCGCCCCGCGGTCCAGCCGGTGACTTCGCGGGTGAACTCGTAAAGGCCCTGGCCGCGGGTTGAAATCTCGAACTCGGTCTGCATGGGGGTTTGTAACCCGGCTGCGGGGAATCTGCCAATGCCGTCAGGACGCCCGCGCGATGCGCCGATATCCAGCCTCGCCCAGCCAGAACCCGTTGGAGAAGGGCGCATCCATCTGCATCGCATCGAGCCGCGCGGCCGCCTCTTGCCCGTCGATGCGAGCGGCGGCGAGTTCGGCAAAGACCTTGGCCACGGCGACCATGTCCTGACGCTGCGGGACAAGCCGCAATGCGCTGACCCCCATCGCCCGCATGTCAGACACATGCGCGGCGAGGTTGACGTAAGAGCGCGACAGGGTCTGGATGCCGTTGACCACGAGGAACGGATCGCCATCCATCGTGGCAAGCGGCATCCCGTCGGGGTCCTCTTCGCAGACGAACTGGCAATTGTCCTTGGTGCGGCCATGGGCGCGAGCATGATAGCAGCGCGCCGACACGGCCAGCGAGGCGCGGCCAAAGACCTGAACCTCGATCCCGAGACCCGCCGCTCGCGCGGCCTGCGCCATCACCGCGACGCCCGCGCGGGGCAGCTCGGGCGGCAGGCTGACATGGGTGGCACCCTGCGCTGCGAGAAAGCGCATGGTTTCTTCGTTATAGACATTCATCATCGGTCCAACGCGATGCGGACGGCCAGCCAGCGCGCGCAGGGCGGCCGCGTTGTTGGCTTCGACCAGCCGGCCGTCGTCAACCGCGCAGAGATCATCGGTCGCCTTGCGCTCGCGCTTGAGCAGGATTTCGGCCAGCGAGGACCAGATCACGCGCTTGCCGCCCGCCTCCAGCCGCTCGGCAATCTCGGGCAGGTCGGCCTCGAAGAAGGGCGCGCGTTTGGAACAGATCAATTCGCCCAGAATGACGGTATCGACCGGAGCCTCGTCGGCAATGCGGGCATAGAAATCGCGCAGCGCGTCGCGCGACCAGTGATAGGGGATCGGGGCCAGCGTCAGCTCCATGATGTCACCGCCATTTCTTGGTCTGGAAGGCGCCCTGGGATTCCTTTTGCCCCTCGGTCAGGGCCACGAGGTCCGCGAGTTGCGCCTCGCGCCCTTCGCGGATGGCATCCACGGCGGCGCGGAAATTCGAGACCACCTGCCGGACATAGGCGCGGCTGCGCTGGCGACCCTCGATCTTAAAAGCATGAACCCCGGCCGCCATCAGCTCGGGCAGGAGCCGGGCGAGGTTGAGGCTGACCGGTTCCTCGAAGGCGTAATAGCCCGTTTCGCGGCAGGGCGCGCGATAGCGTCCCTTGCAGATGGTGGGATAGCCCGCCGTCTCGTCCGGAGCGAAACGGTCGATGGTAAAGGCACCCAGCCGCGTGGTCATGCTGCCATCGGCTTCGCGCTTGTACTCGACATCCGCGGCGGGTGAACAGACGCCGTCCATATTGGTCGAAAGCCCGGTGGCGTAATTGGTCAGGCTGCACCGGCCCTCGACCATCAGACCGTGATTGCCGAAGATGAAGGTTTCGATCTCGCAAGGGATTTCGGCCATGATGCCGCGGATTTCCGGAATCGTGAGGATGCGCGGCAGGACCACGCGCTTGATCCCGAAATTCTCGACATAATAGGCGATCGCCTCGGGGCTTGAAGCGGCGGCCTGCACCGAAAGATGCAGGCGCTGATCGGGATGCGCCTCGCGGATCGCGGCGGCGACACCGATGTCGGCGACGATCATCGCATCGACACCGAACCGCACACCCATTTCGGCGGCCTGGCGCCAGAGATCGAAGTGTCCGGCCGGGGGAAAGGTGTTGAGCGCCAGCAGAACCCTGGCGCCGCGCGCATGGGCATATTCGACCGCCTCGGCCATTTCCTCGGGCAGGAAGTTCAGCCCCGGAAAGTTGCGCGCGTTGGTCGCGTTCTGAAACCCGCAATAAACGGTATCGGCACCCGCATCGACCGCGGTGCGCAGCGCGGCGGGGGTGCCGGCGGGACAAACCAGTTCTCCGACTGTCATGCCTTCTTCGCCTTCCTTTTCTCGGCCAGGCGGCGCAGCCCGGCCAGCGCCGCGCGTCCGGGCGCGCCATGCATGTCGGCCACGCGCCCGGCGATGGACCCGTCGATGTCGTCGAGTGCGTTGCGCAGGCTGACCACGGCCTCGGTATTGCCTTCGATCACCAGATCGCGGGAGAAGAACAGCGCGTCGCCATCGAGGTCTGCATCGACCAGTTCCAGCAGATCGAGGAACCGGCCCGAGATCCGCGCCACATGATCAGGCGGCCGTCGCCGTGACACCGCGCGCATCAGCGGCGCATCAGGATCTGGCCGCAGGTGCAGCACAAAGGGCATGTCGATCGGATCTATGATGAAATCGCGCCCGACCCATGGGCCCAGGCGATTGAACATGCCCGGGTTTTCCGCCGCGATCCGCCGGACGACCCGGGCCAGCAATGGCTGGAGCAGGAAGAGCGGCAAGGGAAATCCCGGGCGGGATCGTGGCAGGGGCGAGGGGTGCAGGTCGGCATTGGACATGCAATGCACCTATCACCCGGACCGCCCCCATCACTTGATTTTGGTCAATTGGCCCAAGCCTTGAGGCATCAAACGCGCACTGTAAAATGGACGGTTCGCATAGCACGAAAGAGGGCGAAACATCGCCCCTTTTCAATTCATGCTTTCGGCTTGCCGGACCCGGAAGGGCCCGGTTTCCGAGTTGGCCGGATATGGCCTCAGGCGGCCTCGGTGGTCTGTTCGGGCCTTGTCAGCTCATAGCCCTTACGCTTGAGCGCCTTGATAATCTTGCGCCCCTTGCGAAGTTCATCCTTCTTTGCCTCCTCCCAAGCAAGCTTGCGCTGGTCTTGGGTTGCATCGGGGTTGCTGTCGCGAAAGTCCTGGAGCCATGCCGTATAGGCGACAAGGCGCACAGCCTTGCGAATGGCGGTTTGCTCGGGTGTCTTCGGGGTTTTTTCTGTCGTTTCTGCCATGATTTCACTTTCCGGAAAAAGTCGGGTCCAGTCATCCGGATCCGGTTGTTCAGATCGGGCGCGCGATGTCGCCGCGTGCAAGGATAGCACATCCGCGGGATTTGCAACTGAGATTATTGTCAAGGTCGCGGTCAGAAGGGCCAGACATCTTCGAAGGTATCAGCGCAGAACTGCTCGGCATGGGCCGTCCGCAGGTTATAGCCGACACGACGCATCGAAACCGAATAATTGCCATCCGTGCCCGGCCGCGGCCCATTGGCAAGCTCCGAATCGGGGTGAAGCGTGAAGACCACGCCGCGCTTGCCGCTCTCGGACAGGCTCGCCCCATAGCCCCGCAGGATGTAGAGCCGGTCATTGCCCCCTGCCCCCTGGGCCTGGCGCGCGTATTCAGCGGCTGCGCACCAGATCTGGCGTGGGCCATCCGCCCCACGCGTGACCACTTCGAACCCACCTTGAACCGGTGCCACGGTCAGACCGTTGATCGCAGTGAAGGCCTGGGCGGATCCGGCAGCGAGGCCCAAAGCGAGTGCCGAAATCAGGATTCTGTGCATTGGTCACCTCCGCTTACGCTCACCCTTCGACATAGGTTGCGCGGAGAGTCGGTTCAATTCACAAACGGCTGATCCGCGTAGGCAGAGGTCACCGGCCTCGCGGATTTCGCAAACGGTTCACTGATCCAGGAACGACCGGAGTTTACGGCTCCGGCTGGGATGTTTGAGCTTTCTCAATGCCTTGGCTTCGATCTGGCGAATGCGCTCGCGGGTGACGCTGAACTGCTGGCCCACCTCTTCGAGCGTGTGATCGGTGTTCATGCCGATGCCGAAGCGCATGCGCAGCACACGTTCCTCGCGCGGGGTCAGGCTGGCCAGAACACGGGTCGTGGTTTCCTTGAGATTGTCCTGAATGGCCGCGTCGAGCGGCAGGACCGCGTTCTTGTCCTCGATGAAGTCGCCAAGCTGGCTGTCTTCCTCGTCGCCGATCGGGGTTTCGAGGCTGATCGGTTCCTTGGCGATCTTCATCACCTTGCGGACCTTTTCGAGCGGCATCTGCAGCTTTTCGGCCAGTTCCTCGGGCGTGGGTTCACGACCGATCTCGTGCAGCATCTGGCGCCCGGTGCGCACCAGCTTGTTGATGGTCTCGATCATGTGCACGGGGATGCGGATCGTGCGCGCCTGATCGGCGATCGAGCGGGTGATCGCCTGGCGGATCCACCACGTCGCGTATGTCGAGAACTTGTAGCCGCGGCGATACTCGAACTTGTCCACCGCCTTCATGAGGCCGATATTGCCTTCCTGAATGAGATCAAGGAATTGCAGCCCGCGGTTGGTGTATTTCTTGGCGATCGAGATCACCAGCCGCAGGTTTGCCTCGACCATTTCCTTCTTCGCCTGCCGTGCCTCTTTCTCGCCCTTCTGGACCTGTTGCACGATGCGGCGGAACTCGCTGATATCAAGGCCGACATACTGCCCGACCTGCGCCATGTCGGAGCGCAATTCCTCGACCTTGTCGGTCGACCGTTCGATCAGGGCCTGCCAGCCGCGCCCGGGCTTGTCGGCCATATCTTCGAGCCAGGCCGGATCAAGTTCGCGCCCACGATAGGCGTCGACGAATTCCTTGCGGTTGATGCGGGCCTGGTCGGCCAGCTTTACCATCGCCGAGTCGATCTGCATGATCCGGCGGTTGATGCCGTAAAGCTGATCGATCAGCGCCTCGATACGGTTGTTGTGAAGGTGGAGTGCATTGACGAGCTTCACGATCTCGGAACGGAGTTCCTGATAGGTGGTTTCGTCCTTCTTCGAGAAGGATCCATCCTCGTTCAAGGTCGCCGAGATGCGACTGTCCTGCATCTCGCTGAGCTTGGCATAGTCGTCGGCGATCCGGTCGAGCGTTTCCAGAACCCGCGGTTTGAGCGCGGTCTCCATGGCTGCAAGGCTCATGTTGGCCTGCTCGTCCTCGTCGTCGTCATCTTCCTTGGCGATCGGGTTGCCATCAGCGTCGAGTTCGGGCTCGTCGTCTTTGGCCTTGGGCGCGGTCGCGACATTCGCGGCCTCCACCACCGGCTCGCCCTGTTCCTCGTCCATCTGGTTGCCGAACGTGGTTTCAAGGTCGATCACGTCGCGCAGCAGGATATCTTCGGACAGAAGCTCGTCCCGCCAGATGGTGATCGCCTGAAAAGTCAGCGGGCTTTCGCAAAGTCCCGCGATCATCGTGTTTCGGCCCGCCTCGATCCGCTTGGCGATGGCGATTTCGCCTTCGCGGCTCAGCAACTCGACAGTGCCCATCTCGCGCAGATACATGCGGACAGGATCGTCCGTCCGGTCGAGCTTTTCCTGCCCACTTCCGCCCAGCGTCAGTTCGCCCTTCTGGCCGATCTCGACAACGGCGGTGTTCTTCTGCTCCTCTTCCTCGGCCTCCTCGTCCTCGATGATGTTGATGCCCATCTCCGAGAGCATCGACATCACGTCCTCGATCTGTTCGGAATTCACCTGATCGGGCGGCAGGACCTGGTTGAGCTGATCGTAGGTGATGAACCCCTTTTCACGCGCCTCGGAGATCATCTTCTTCACGGCTGCCTGGCTCATGTCGAGCGAGACTTCGGGCTCCTGGTCGTCGGGTTTACGCTCTTCGGTGTCCTTGGCGGCCATTGAGTGCTCCTGCTCAGTCGGTCTGCGAGACTATCTTGGGACGACCATTTCCGGCCAATCCCGCGACAGGTGATTCGCTTAACCGCGAATCATGGGGGTATCAGGGTGATTCGGCCACCCGTTTACCCTGAATTCTTCACCGAATCCTCACCAAAACGCGCTACCGTTGCCGTTTGGCATAATTGATCTGGTCCAGCAAAGCATCAAACGCGTCCTTTTCCCGTCGGTCGATCCGGGCGCCGTTGTCACCGAGATCGAATTCCGCCTTGTCCTCCCCCGTGCCGTGCGCGGCCCGGTTATGCGCCTCGGCGGCCTGACCCAGCCTCCATGTCAGCGCTTCATCCGCCGGCCCCGACAGGTCTTCGGCCGCCTCGGCTATCTCGGCCTGAAGGCCACGGTTCGCATCGATCTTGGCCAGTTCCTCGGCCACGGTCATCCGAGCCAGGTCGATATCGCCCGGACGGCGAAACGCGGGGACGATGCGAAGATGGGGCTGCGCAAAGAGTTTTTCAAGCGCCGCCTCGCCCAACGCCGCGGCCATCGGTTCGGGCCCGGGCGAAATCTCCTTGGCCAGCAGGCGCAGCATTCGGTTGCGGAGCGCGTCATGATCGGGATCGAGGCAATGCATGGCCTCGATCTGGCCCTCGAATTCCTGCGCCAGATCGGGATGCGAAATCAGCACCGCAAGGATCACGGCCTCGCGCAGGTGATCCTGCGCAGCGTCACCCGCAGCCACGATGAGCGAGGATTTCGTCGCGGTCTGAACCTCTGGCAAGGCTGACCATTTTGCCTTGGGGGTCCATTGGCGGCGCGGGTTGAAGAGCTTCCAGCGCATATCCTTGATCGCAGCCCCGTAATGCTGGCGGATCGACGGATCACGAATAAGTTTAATCTTTTCTCTCAGGGCCTTATCGAGCGCTGCCTTGCGTTCCGGGCTGTCGAAGACACGGCCTTCGGTCTCGCGCTGCCACAACAGTTGAACCATCGGCATCGCCTGATCGAGCAGGGATTGCACCGCCCCCGGCCCGCCCTGGCGGAGCACGTCATCCGGGTCTTTGCCTTGGGGCATCAAGGCAAAACGCAGGGATTTACCGGCTTCAAGAAGCGGCAGGGCGAGGTCGATCACGCGATGCGCAGCGCGCAGGCCGGCGGTGTCACCGTCGAGCGCGATGAGCGGTTCGTCCGCGATGCGCCACAAGAGTTGAAGCTGGGCTTCGGTGACAGCCGTTCCAAGCGGCGCGACGGCGGCGCCGAACCCGGCCTCGGAGAGGGCGATCACGTCCATGTAGCCCTCGGCCACGATCAACGGATTCCCCTTGCCCGCCGCCTCGCGGGCGGGGCCGTGATTGTAGAGCGTGCGCGATTTGTCGAAGAGCAGGGTTTCGGGCGAATTCAGATACTTGGCGTTGTCGTTCGGGTCCATCGCCCGGCCGCCGAACGCGATACAGCGCCCGCGCGGGTCGCGGATCGGAAAGATGATCCGGTTGCGGAACGTGTCATAGGGCTTGCCACCCTGCCGGCTCGAGGGTTTGGCAAGACCGGCCTCGATGATCAGGTCTTCGGCGATCCCCCTGGCGCGCAGGTGATCCCACAGGTTCTGCCAGCCGTCGGGTGCGAAACCGATCTCGAACCGCTCTTGCGCTTCTGCGCCAAGGCCCCGTTTTTTCTCGATATATTCGCGTGCCATGGTTCCTGCGGCGGTGCGCAGTTGCAGGCGGAAAAACTGCACCGCCTGTTCCATCACCTCGGACAGTTCCGAGCGCCGGTCGGCCTTTTGCCGGGCTTGCGGGTCGCGGGCGGGAACCTGCATCCCGGCCTCGCGGGCGAGGATCTCGACCGCCTCCATGAAGTCCACGTTCTCGGTTTCGCGGACAAAGGAAATCGCGTCTCCCTTGGCGTGACAGCCAAAGCAGTAATAGTAGCCCTTGCGGTCATCTACATGAAAAGACGCCGTTTTTTCCTGGTGGAAAGGGCATGGCGCCCACATGTCGCCCTTGCCCTGGTTGGATTTGCGCATGTCCCACATGACCTTGCGCCCGACCACCTGGGAAAGCGAGGTGCGGGTGCGCAATTCATCGAGGAAACCGGGGGGCAGCGACATGGGGGGTTCACGAATTTTCCTAAAAAATTCAGGTCCTTATTGCTTGTAGGCGTTGCATTGTTCGAGAAAGGAGCCGCTGACATCGCGTTTCAGGTCGCTGCGGTGGAGCGTGTAGACAAAGCCCACCAGCAGCGGGACGGACGGGGCAAGACCCTCGTCGGTGGTATCGAGAATGGCATTTTTCGTTCGCTCCTCGGAGCGTCTTTTCTGTCTCATTTCAACAGCTTGCAAAACGATCTCGGTCTGTGCCGCGCAGCGGTCGGCGCGTTCCTGTTCGGTTTCGGAAACTGCCGGAGCGGCGATCGGGAGTATCAGGATTGCAGCGAGAAACGCGCGCATGGGGCCTCCTGCCGGGGATTCGGCTCTGTCGTGTTTGACATAATATGACGCAACGCGCGGTGCGGTTAAAGGTCGGATGCCATCCGCCAGGCGGGGGGTGATCCGCGGCTGCTGGACGGCTGCCATGCGTGCACCGCCGCAGTGCGGCATTCGCGTCGCCGAATTCGGTTAACGCCGCGCGCGGTGGTGGTGATTTTCATCATATCAAAGTCGCTTGCGCGCCGCGACCGATTGCATCGCTGTTTCGAGATCATGCGCCAGCGTCGCGGCCATCGACCGGAACACGAGAATGAGGAACGCCTCCTCGCCCAGCCGAGTGAGCGAACCCATCATATGCGCGATCTCGGTGCGCGCGGTGTGGCCGCGTTTGAACGAGCCGCGCCGCAGGTCGAGCGGCGTCAGCCGGGCCAGCACATCCTGTGCCCCCGCGCCCGAAAGCCGGACCATCGCCCAGGCGTCGGACTGATCGGTGAGGGCCGCGTTCCGGGCCAGTTCCGCATCGGGCGCGGGCCCGACCAGAAGCGCCTGCCCCTGCCCGAACCAGAGCGCGCGCGCGCCCGCCTTGCCGGTCATGCGCCCGGGCTTGGGCCAGGCCATGCCATGCGCTTTCTTCAGTGCATCCGACAACGCCCCGTCCTGCCCCCGGTATGGTGCGATCGAGGTGAGCGCGCAGGACGGTTCCTCGCTGGCGGTCACCGTGCCGATGGAAAGCGGCAAGAGCCCGGCGCAGGGCGGTGTCGCAATGAGGTTGAGCTCGGATTCAGCCACGGGCGCGCCCTCCTTCGGGATCGAAAAAGACCGGGTTGCAGACTTCGCAGGTGGTCTCCACCCCGCGCAGGTGATCGACCATGCGGATGGTCTCGCCGATCCGCTCGGGCCCGCGCCTGAGAAAGCCCAGCCCGATGTAATGGCCCAGCGTCGGCGAGAAGCCGACCGAGGTAACATAGCCCTGATCGTTCTCGCGGATGGCCTCGGCCCCCTCGTCAAAGAGATGCGCCCCGGCGGTGAGTTGCTGCACATCGCCCACGGGTTTGAGGCCGACGAGACGTTCGCGCCCCTCGTCCATCAGGCCCGGGCGCTGGCTGGCACTCTTGCCGATGAAATCCTTCTTGCGGCTCATCATCCCCTGCATGCCGATGTCGAAGGCGGTGGTGCGGCCATGGATCTCGGCATGGGTGATGAAACCCTTTTCGATGCGGAGCACGTTGAGCGCCTCCATCCCGTAGGCGCCCCCGCCCAGCGCCTCGGCCTGTCGCTTCAGCAGGCGAAAGAGGCTGTCGCCATAGCGCGCGGGCACGGCGATTTCATAGGCGTGTTCGCCGGAAAAGGAGATGCGGAAGAGCCGTGCGTCGATCCCGCCCAGGGTCACGGCGCCGCAACCCATGAAGGGAAAGCTGTCGTTGTCGATGGGGGTATCGAGCAGGCCGTTCACCAACTCCCGCGATTTCGGCCCGGCGACGGCGAATTGCGCCCATTGCTCGGTGACCGACATGAGTTGCACGTCAAGTTCGGGGCGCAGGCCCTGGCGCACGAATTCCAGATGCCGCATCACCGGCCCGGCGGCGGCGGTGGTGGTGGTCATCAGGTAATGGTTTTCGCCCAGCCGCGCGGTGGTACCGTCGTCCATCACGTGGCCATCCTCGCGCAACATCAGGCCATAGCGCGTGCGCCCGACCTTCAGCGTGGAAAACATGTTCGTGTAGACGAAATCGAGAAACGCCCCCGCATCCGGCCCCTGGATGTCGATCTTGCCCAGGGTCGAGACATCGCAGATGCCCACCGCGCCCCGGACGAACCCGACCTCGCGGTCGCAGGATTGGCGCCACGTGGTCTCGCCCGGGGCGGGGAAATACGAGGGGCGATACCACAGCCCGGCCTCGATCATCGGGGCACCCGCCGCGATGCTGGCCTTGTGCGAGGTGGTCATGCGTTCGGGCGCGAAGCCCTTGCCCTGTGCGCCCGCGCCCATCGCGGCGATGGAGACCGGGACGAAGGGCGGGCGATAGGTGGTGGTGCCGGTCTCTGGGATGGTGCGGCCGGTGGCATCGGCCAGCACGGCCAGCGCGTTCACGTTGGAGTTCTTGCCCTGGTCGGGGGCCATGCCCTGCGTGGTGTAGCGCTTCATGTGCTCGACCGAGCGGTAGGCTTCGCGCGCGGCGAGATTCACGTCCTTCACGGTCACGTCGTTCTGAAAATCGAGCCAGGCGCGCCCCTTGCCCGGCACCGACCAGAGCGGGGTGATGTCATAGGCGCCATCCTCGGCACGGGGGATCTCGGGCGTCCCGGGATTCAGCCCCAGGTCGGTGAGCGCGGCCTGCGCTTCCTCGGCGCCCGCGGCGAGACAGCCGGCGGTGGAAAAGGTGCCGTTCGCGGCCCCCGCGGCGGCGAGGCCCGGCACCATGCCCGCGCGCGGCACGAAAGCGGCGATCCCGGGCGCCCAGTCGGGCCGGCCGCCCATGTGACAGGCGAGATGCAGCGAGGGATTCCAGCCGCCCGAGACGGCCAGGCAATCGGCCTGCACCTTCTCGATGCCCGACATGGTGGCGATCGAGACCGCTTCGAGCCCCTTGCGACCTTCGGATCCGCAGATATGGCCAGCGTAGAACGGCACGTCGAGGGTGGTGGTCGCGCCCAGCCGCGCATCGACGAGGGCAGCGACATTGACGCCCGCGGCCAGGAGGTCGGCGGCGCTGCGATGGGCGCCATCGTTGTTGCCAAAGACCACGACCGAGCGCCCGGGCGCCACGTTCCAGCGGTTGACATAGGCGCGCACCGCCCCCGCCATCATGATGCCCGGGCGGTCATTGTCGCGAAAGGCCACGGGGCGCTCGAGCGCCCCGGTGGCAAGGATCGCGCGTCGCGCGGAGATGCGCCAGAAACATTCGCGCGGCGCGGGGCCCGGATTGGGCACATGCATCGCCACCCGCTCAACCGCGCCATAGGTGCCGCCATCATAGGCGCCGGTCACGGTGGTGCGGGGCATCAGGCGGACATTCTCCATCGCCCGCAGCTCCTCCACCACGCCCGCCGCCCAGTCGCGGCCCGCCTGTCCGCCGACCTCTTCGGTCTCAAGGTTGAGCCGCCCGCCCATCACGCGGTCCTCGTCGGCAAGGATCACGTCGGCCCCGGCCCGCGCCGCGGTGAGCGCCGCCATGAGGCCCGCAGGCCCTGCCCCGATCACCAGGAGGTCGCAATGGGCAAATGCCCTTTCATAGCGCTCCGCATTGGCCTGCCCCGAAAGCGCGCCAAGGCCCGCCGCGCGGCGGATCATCGGTTCGTAAAGCTTTTCCCAGAAGGCGCGGGGCCACATGAAGGTCTTGTAATAGAAGCCCGCACCGAAAAACGGCGCCGCCAGATCATTGAGCGCCAGCAGGTCCCAGTCGAGCGAGGGCCAGCGGTTCTGCGAGCGCGCCTCGAGCCCGTCGTAAAGTTCGAGCGTGGTGGCGCGCAGGTTGGGGTCTTGCGCGGCCCCCTGCCCCGCGGTCACGAGCGCGTTTGGCTCCTCGGAGCCTGCGGTCATGATGCCGCGCGGGCGGTGATACTTGAAGCTGCGCCCGACAAGGCGGATGCCGTTGGCCAGCAGCGCCGAGGCCAGCGTGTCGCCGTGATAGCCATCATAGGCGTGGCCATCGAAGGAAAATCGCAGCGGTCTCGCGCGGTCGATCAGCCCGTTTCCATCGATCCTCATGCCACGTCCCCCTTGACGGCACTGGCCAGTTCGACGGCGTGAATCTCATGGCTGCGCGTGTCGCGCGTCACCACCAGCCAGGCGGCGCAACCCATCTCGTGATACCAAAGCTCGCGGGTCGGCCCGGCCGGGTTGTCGCGGTTGTGGACATAATCGTTCCAGGCCGCATCCCCCGCGTCGGGATCGGGCCGGTCGAGGGCGAGCGCATCGCCCATGTAGGTGAATTCGCGGATGTCGCGCGATCCGCAACAGGGGCAGTCGATCCTCATGCGGCATCTCCGATCGGGGGCGCCATGTGCAGCTCTTTCTTGGGAAAAATACTCATATCCAACCTTTCCACGCGCGCCGTCAGTGCAGGTTATGCTGCGCGCCGGTGCCCTCTTCATCCATCAGCCCGCGCCCGGTTTCGAACCGGTCGAGCCGGAAGCCCGCGGCATGTTCATGCGGTGTGCCCGTGGCCATCAGGTGTGCCATGCACCAGCCCGAGGCCGGCACCGCCTTGAACCCGCCATAGCACCAGCCGCAATTGAGAAAGAGCCCGTCGATATGGGTGGCGTCGATGACCGGCGAACCGTCGGGCGACATGTCCATGATCCCGCCCCAGGACCGCAGCACCCGCGCCTTGCCGATCATTGGCATGAGCGCCATGCCCGCCTCCATCACGTGCTCGGCCATGGGCAGGTTGCCGCGCTGCGCGTAAGAGGCGTAAAAGTCGATGTCGCCGCCAAAGACAAGCCCGCCCTTGTCGCTTTGCGAGATGTAGAAATGGCCCATCCCGAAGGAAATCACATGGTCGATCACCGGCTTGAGCCCTTCGGTGACGAAGGCCTGCAATACGTGGCTTTCGATCGGCAGGCGCATCCCGGCCATCGCCGCCACCTGGCTCGAACGCCCGGCCACGACGAGCCCGACCTTCTTGGCGCGGATCGCGCCGCGGGTGGTCTGCACGCCCCGCACCTGCCCGTTCTCGATATCGATGCCGGTCACTTCGCAATTCTGGATCAGGTCAACGCCGCGCTGATCGGCGCCACGCGCATAGCCCCAGGCCACCGCGTCGTGCCGGGCGGTGCCACCGCGCGGATGGTAGAGCCCGCCATAGATCGGAAAGCGCGCATTGTCGAAATCGAGATAGGGCAGGATCTCGCGCACGCCGTCGCGGTCGAGAAGGATCGCGTCATCGCCCTGGTTGATCATCGCGTTGCCGCGCCGGGCGAAGGCGTCGCGCTGACCGTCGGAATGGAAGAGGTTGATGAGACCGCGCTGCGAATGCATCACGTTGTAGTTGAGATCCTCTTCGAGCCCCTCCCAGAGTTTCAGCGAATGGGAGTAGAACTCGGAATTGCCCGGCAGGAAGTAGTTGGCCCGCACGATGGTGGTGTTGCGCCCCACGTTGCCGCCGCCGATATAGCCCTTTTCGAGAACCGCCACGTTGCGCAGCCCGTGGTTCTTCGCAAGGTAATAGGCGGTCGAGAGCCCGTGCCCGCCGCCACCGATCACGATGGCATCATATTCCGCCTTCGGTTCCGGGTCGCGCCAATGCGGTGTCCAGCCCTTGTTGCCGGTCAGCCCCTCGGTCAGGATTTTCAGCGCGGAAAAGCGCATGCTCGTCTCCCCTTTGCGTGCCCCGGAGTGAACCAAGTCGCCGGCAACTTAGCAACCGGGGCGTAGAGGAAAACCCGGCTTTTCGACAAAAATCCGCCAAGGCGCGACACGTTACCCCCCACCGGCTCAAAACACGGTCGCGCAATGCCGGGCAGATGCCGCCATGTTTCGAAGAAGACGGCCCGGGATTTGCGAGACAATCCGGGGCCGCGGCGCGGTTCAGAGGCCCTTGGCACGATAGCTTGCCGCCACGCGGTCAATGGCGACGAGATAGGCGGCGACGCGCAGATCCTCGACATCGTCGCGGTCGTGCCAGACCTCGCGCATCGACTGGTAGGCGGTGCGCATCGTGTCGTCGAGCCCCGAGCGCACCAGTTCCAGCTCGTCCGCCCCGCGCAGGTAGCGATCCTTGAAATCGGGCGACAGCGTCCAGTTGATCGAACTGTCGCGGCTGATCCGCTCCAACTCGTCCACGACAAGCTGGTGACGCGCCTCTTCCTGGCGGCGCTGCATCCGGCCGAACCGGATATGGGAAAGGTTCTTGACCCATTCGAAATAGGATACGGTCACGCCGCCCGCGTTGGCATACATGTCGGGGATGATGATCGTGCCCTTCTTGCGCAGGATCTCGTCGGCGCCGGCGGTGATGGGGCCATTGGCGGCCTCGATGATCAGCGGGGCCTTGATCCGGTCCGCGTTTTCCATGGTGATCACGCCTTCGAGGGCTGCGGGGATGAGGATATCGCAGTCCGCCTCCAGCACCGCGCCGCCGTCGGCGGTATGGGTGGCGTCGGGAAAGCCCGTGACGCCGCCATGCTTGACCAGCCAGGCATGCACCGCCTCGACATCGAGGCCGTTTTCGGCAAAGAGCGCGCCGTCGCGTTCGATGATGCCGGTAATGATCGAGCCGTCCTCCTGTTGCAGGAACTTGGCGGCGTGGTAGCCCACGTTGCCCAGCCCCTGGACGATCACGCGCTTGCCGTCGAGCTTGCCCGCGAGGCCCGCCTTGGCCACGTCCTCGGGGTGGCGGAAGAACTCGCGCAGGGCATATTGCACGCCGCGGCCCGTCGCCTCGACCCGGCCGGAGATGCCGCCGGCATTGAGCGGCTTGCCGGTGACGCAGGCGCGGGAGTTGATGTCGGTGGTGTTCATCCGCGCGTACTGGTCGGCGATCCAGGCCATTTCACGTTCGCCCGTGCCCATGTCGGGGGCGGGCACGTTCTGCGCGGGGTGGATCAGGTCACGCTTGGCCAGTTCATAGGCAAAACGACGGGTGATCAACTCGAGTTCGTGCTCGTCCCAGTCGCGCGGGTCGATGCAAAGCCCGCCCTTGGACCCGCCGAACGGGGTTTCGACCAGCGCGCATTTGTAGGTCATCAGCGCGGCCAGCGCCTCGACCTCGTCCTGGTTGACGGCGGTGGCGTAACGGATGCCCCCCTTCACCGGCTCCATATGTTCGGAATGCACGCTGCGATAGCCGGTAAAGGTGTGGATATGGCCGCGCAAACGGACCCCGAAGCGCACCGTGTAGGTGGCGTTGCAGACCCTGATCTTTTCCTCCAGCCCCGGCGGAAGGTCCATGATCGCGACCGCGCGGTTGAACATCAGGTCCACGCTTTCACGGAAACTCGGCTCTTTCACAGCAGACATTGTGACCTCCCATCTGCATAAAATCCGGGCACGACTCGCCCCCGGTGCTGAACAAGATGTCGCAGCTTGGTCGGGAATTGCAAATTCCTCTTTCCGGCGCGTGAAGGCGATCGGGGAAAACGCGCGATTTCAACGCGAACTGTCACGAAGGTTGAAACAATGCGGCGG